>CAZZML010000443.1:0-3105 GCA_964654735.1 uncultured Roseivirgaceae bacterium
CTCAGAATGATAGCATTATTTATCCCAAACTCAGGTTCAGAAGGCTATAAAATATTAACCTCTACCTCAAGCTTAATTTTAAACTTCTTAAAAACGGATTCCTGAATTTCTTTCGATAAATCCTTAATCTCTCTTCCTGTTCCTTTTCCATGATTTACGAGCACCAAAGCTTGGTCTGTGTGAACGCCCACATCACCAACCGTTTTCCCTTTCCAACCTGTACTTTGTATAAGCCATGCGGCTGGTACTTTAACCTTGTTGTTGGCTGCTTGCGGAAAAGCAGGCATACCATTATACTTTATCTGAAGATTTTTATAATCAACTTTTGGTATTACCGGGTTTTTAAAGAAACTACCTGCATTACCAATTTTTGCTGGATCTGGCAATTTGCTATTTCTTATTTCCATCACAACCTCACACACATCTTTTGAAGTTGGGTTTTCAATGCCCTTCTTTTCTAATGCTATGCGAATAGGGGCGTAGGCGGTATTTACTTTTGCCGTATTATGAAGATCAAGAGTAACTTCTGTGATGGCATACTTGCCTTTTAGCTCTTCTTTAAACACACTCGACCTGTATTTGAATGAGCACTGAGCTTTAGTAAATACTTTTATTTTTCCTGTCGCAATTTCAACCGCCTTTAACTGCTCAAATACGCTTTTGAGTTCCAACCCATAAGCTCCAATATTTTGAACTGGTGCCGCACCTACTGTACCAGGAATTAGAGCTAGGTTCTCTAGTCCATTGGCTCCATTTTCAAGCGAATTAACTACAAGGTCATGCCAGTTTTTACCACCTCCGGCAATTACCCGAATGAGTTTCCCGCTTTTTTTAAATGTAATACTTTCGATAGAATTCTTAATGACTACTCCATCAAAATCCTTGGTAAAAAGGATGTTGCTTCCGCTTCCTAATACTAGGTGCCGTTTGCCTGCTAAGAAATCTCCTTCACATAATTCTATCAGTTCGGCCTCCGTTTTAACTTCAATAAAATACTTTGTTTTAACATCAATACCAAATGTATTATACTGCTTTAAAGAAACCTCCTCTTGAATTTTCACTTATTTTCTTTTTATCACTTTGAGAGCTGCATCAACAATATTCGATGCGCTTAATCCATATTTTTTCATCAATTGCTCTGGTGTTCCACTCTCTCCGAATTGATCATCAACAGCAACATATTCTAGTGGTACAGGATTATTCTGCATTAACACTTGGGCAATGCTATCTCCTAAACCTCCATTACGCTGGTGCTCTTCAGCAGTTACCACGCAACCTGTTTTTTTAACAGATTTTAAAACAGCTTTTACATCCAATGGCTTTATGGTATGAATGTTTATAATCTCAGCCTTTATTCCTTTTTTAGCAAGTATTTCTTCTGCCAAAATAGCTTCCCAAACCAAATGACCAGTAGCAAAAATAGAAACATCTGTACCTTCTATTAAATTAATCGCTTCACCAATTTTAAAAGGTTTATCCTGCGGCATAAATACGGGCACTTTGGGTCGGCCAAATCTTAAATAGACAGGCCCTTCAAATTCTGCGATAGCTTTAGTTGCTGCTTTGGTTTGGTTATAATCACACGGATTTATAACGGTCATATTTGGCAGCATCTTCATCATTCCAATGTCTTCCAACACTTGGTGGGTGGCTCCGTCTTCACCCAAAGTAACTCCAGCGTGCGAAGCGCATATTTTTACATTCTTTTCAGAGTAGGCAATACTTTGTCTAATCTGGTCGTAAACTCTTGAGGTAGAGAAATTGGCAAAAGTACCTGTGAAAGGAATTTTGCCTCCAATCGTCATTCCAGCAGCCATTCCAATCATATTAGCTTCGCTTATGCCTGTTTGAAAAAAGCGTTCCGGATTTTCTTTTTTGAAATCACCCATTTTTAGAGAGCCTGTTAAATCGGCACAGAGGGCAACTATATCCTTATTGGTTCTACCAAGTTCAGTAAGCCCATCTCCGAACCCTGAACGTGTGTCTTTTTTTTCTGTAAATGTATATTTAGTCATCAATTTGTGTTCAGAGAATTAATAATCACCCAATGTTTCTTCTAGTTGGCCTAATGCATCGGCTAACTGTTCATCGTTTGGAGCCACTCCGTGCCATTTATGAGTGCCTACCATAAAGTCAACGCCAAAACCCATTTCCGTTCTCATTAAATTCAAGATAGGTTTTTCTTTGCCAGTCATTGTTTTAGCTCTTTCTAAGCTTTGCACAACAGCATTCATATCATTGCCATCAGTCTCAATCACTTGCCATCCGAACGCTTCCCATTTTGCTTTTAAATCTCCTAATGACATTACTTCTTCAATAGGGCCATCAATTTGTTGTCTGTTATAATCAACCGTGGCAATAATATTATCCACTTTTTTATGAGCACCATAAAGAGCGGCTTCCCAAATCTGACCTTCGTTAAGCTCACCGTCACCCATTAATACATAAATAAGCCCCTTGTCGTTATTTAATTTCTTGGTTTGGGCAGCACCTAATCCAACAGATAACCCCTGGCCTAAAGAACCAGATGCGATTCTAATTCCTTCTAAACCTTCTTCAGTGGCTGGATGACCTTGAAGCCTGCTGTTAATCTTTCTAAATGTGTAAAGTTCTTTAGTATCAAAATAACCACTTCTGGCTAGCACACTATAAAATACAGGAGAGATATGGCCGTTGGAAAGAAAAAATAAATCTTCCCCTTTGCCATCCAACGAAAACGCAGTTTTATGTGTTAGAATTTTAAAGTAGAGCGCTACCATGAAATCGGTGCAGCCAAGTGAGGCTCCAGGATGCCCTGAATTTTGGGCGTGTACCATTCTAAGAACATCTCTACGAACTTGTGAGGCTATTTTGGTTAATTCCTCGGTCGTCTTTTTAGTCATTAATTATTGCAGTTGCTTAATAGTTTGCACAAATATAGAACTATGATATTAGATGTAAAATGATTTGTAATAAGACTATGGATTTTTTTACTGGCATCCGAGTAAAACCCTTCCTCCCGCAGATTCCACAAATATTCGCAAATTCTTATTTTGTCTGCGTTAACCTGTGAGATGAGCTAGGTCGGACGATAGTCCATAGCCGTCAGGCTAAGCTCATAAGTGT
>CAZZML010000444.1:0-3099 GCA_964654735.1 uncultured Roseivirgaceae bacterium
TCAAGTTTTTTTATTTCGTCTTCAGAAACTACTCCATCACTAATATCTTTTATCCTTCCTGTCACCGTAGTTTGCGTTGCCTTTCCTTCCAAATTTGCATTAGGAGTGGGATAACCAACACTAATAACTAATGATGAAGGTTCTTTTATACTAATTGAAAGTGTTTTTTCTGTTGAAATATTTGAACCACCATTCAGAGTTCCTCCATTATCAGTTAACGTCACTGTTACCAATGCTGCACCTATCATATCTGCTTTTGCTTTGAATACAAGCAAACCGGAAGAAAATATTTCTGGTTGAATATCAAATAAATCATTATTATCGTTTGATACTGTAAAAAATGAAATTGATTGATTTCCCTCATTTATGGGGCCCACTTCAAGAGAATTTGCCCAATTAAATATTTTTTGTTTTCCTGAATTTTTTAATATAATTTGATCTACTCCTTTTGAAAAAGATGGAGGATCATTTACTGCCAGAACATCAAGATTGAAAGTAGAAACTGCCGTTCTATCACCATCACTAACACTCACTGTTATTAAAGTCGTTCCATTGAGATTGTTTTCAGGGGTAATTTGTAATGTACGGAACGAATCTTCTCCATTAAAACTAATTCCATTTTCCGTAATTAATAGATTGTCAGATGAAGTAATACTAAGTGTTAAATTATTTGAGGTCGTTTCTAAATCATTTATTGTAAAACTAATCTCTCCTGTAGCAGTGTCCTCAAATGTGGTTTGATCTGGAATCACAGTAATTGTTGGTGATGTATTAACTCGTATACTACTTCCTGAATTGCTACTGCCTCCACCGCCACCGCCACAACCTGATAATAAAATATAACAGCTGATAATAAAAAATTTGAGGATTTGATTGTATTGCATGATAATCCTATGTCCTATCTGGGTTAAGTAAAGCGAGATTGAATTAAGTTGTTTACTAACAACTGTCAATATTATTTTTAATGAATACTAGCCTAAGTCATTCACAAAATAACATCAACCAAAACACTTGTTATCTCTGTCAAACTTGAGAGATAACTCCATTTTAGGTTACAAATTTGACTACTCAGCATTAGAATAAACACAAATACAGAAAATTAAGAGAGTGATATGAATCATCCATTTGAAAAACCCCGAGAAAAACGTGTAAAAGGCAACTAAGCCGTGCTGGCAACCAAAGACTTAATCACCAATCCCTCGACAAACAAGCCTATGGCGATGGCGTTTTAGATAAAGGCACTAAAGAGTTATTGGGCCTAGTCTCATCAATGGTACTCCGATGTAACGATTGCATCGCATTGCTGGTGGGAGGTTCTATTGTAATCCCTCATATGCGTCATGCAGCAGAGAGTCTTGAATTTTTGTTTGGAGAAACTGAAAAAAATTAATCACTTTTAAAAACAACTCCAACCAGCTCATTTTTTGTTTTACCAGGAGCTCGATATTGAATCTCGCCCTGGTATGCCCACTTTACAAATTTCCAAGTTCTACCATCATTGCAGTATACATTTCCAAATTTAAAGCCAATTGCTTTACTGAAATAAATTCATGTTCAGAATGACCTGTGTATGCCTCACCGGGCATAGAAGGGCCAAAAGATAAAGTATTGGGTAGCAATTTTGCATTGGTGGAACCACCAATAGAAATCGGTTGTGGGTTTTTTATGCCGGTATAATGAGCAAATATCTTGAGTAATGGCCGAACATGGGGAGCGCTATCTAAAACAAGAGGATCTCCATAAGATATTTTAATATTTTCAAGTTTTATGGAATGTTTATTTTGCCATCCTTTCAAAGCCTGTTCGGTTTGAGAAATCAGCACAGCTTCTGTTTTACCTTTTGGTCTTCTCAAATTGAGATTAAGATGGATACCAATATCCGAGGGTTTAACTATCGATGAAACCATGGTCATTTTCCCCATAAAATCGTCTTCATAGGCAATCTCCCCAAATTTTTCTGCATGATACCCAATACCAACCAATTCATTGATATAAGCCACAGCCAGGCCAGCAGTGGTCTTTGGCCAGGACTCTCGGGACAATATTTGCGCGATAAAAGCTACAGCATTTATGCCATTTTCTGGATCTGCAGAATGGGCAGATTTCCCTTTTGCTGTAATATTTAGAGTTTTGTTATTCAGTGAAAATTGATAGTCAACTTGTGGGTAATTATCGGCTCTATTTTTTAAACGTGCAACTAATTTTTGTGACACATTTTTTATTTCTACCGTAGCATCTTCTGGTACTTGAGAACCAAATACACCTCCAGAAAATTGGCTGATATACGCAGTATTATATGTTTGATTAACCATTGGGATATCTACTTGAATGGCGCTATAACCTTTTTCTGCAGTAACTACGGGATATGATGCATCAAGAGTCACGTTTATTTCAGGAGGGAAATAGGTTTTCAAAAAAGTCTTAAAAGGCTCCCAATCTGATTCTTCAGCAAGATATATAATTAATTCAAGTTTTCTTTTCAATTTAATATTTTTATCTTTAATTGATTTCATTGCATACAAAATACTTGCTATTGACCCTTTATCATCTTCTGTTCCCCTGGCAATTAACAATCCAGGCTCAGAGGTTCTATCCAGTTCAAATGGGTTCTTTTTCCACTTTGAGGCGTCGGCAGGTTGAACATCCCCGTGCACCAAAATACCTAACCGTTGCTGTTGTTGACCATAACTTACAATTAAAATATGACCATGATCCTGGTAGTTAAAACCCAAAGAATTACTGAGCTTCTTAATGTGGTTTTTAAAACCAGAAAACTCAGCGTTTTCACTAAGTGGAAGTCCTTTTACTGCTACCGTTTTAAAAGTAACCATTTCAGCCAATTCATCCATAACCTGCTGATGGTATTCTGTTACTGCATAGCGCGCTGTTTTTTGCGCTTCTTTAGTAGGTATTTCATTCTCTATAACGGTTAATGGAGTTACTGCTTCTAGCAACTGCAAACAAATTAATGAAAAAAAACTTAATGAAATGAATGTTCGATACATGATAAAGCCTCTATGTTTATTAGGAAAAAATATTATCGCCCAATTGTCATCATTATTAGCCCAGCTGAAACTAACATAACTCCAGCGGCTTTAT
>CAZZML010000445.1:0-3096 GCA_964654735.1 uncultured Roseivirgaceae bacterium
CAACATGTCCTTTTTAGATAATACAAAAATGCTGTTCTAGTTAGAACTTAGCCGAATATACTAATGTTAACACCAGTACCACCATTTCTATTCGGGCGTTAGTTGTATTAGCAAATAATCTCTAAACCCTACCTTAAGAAAAGGGAAATTTCCATTTACACTACCCAAATGCCGTTTGTTTGCGTAATCATATACGGTGTAGTTTAATCCTTTCTCTAGTCCACGCAATTCAATTTCATTAGTTTTTGACCATAAATCAGCAAAAACACCGTAAAAGAGTTCTTTTTCTTTTTTTATTACGTGTATTTCCGGACTATCATAAGCCAAATCGTACAAGTTAATATATTCGGCACTGCTCAAATCCAGGTTGTTGTACTCTTTAAACCATCGGTTCCAATGCAGGTGTTGTGCCGAATCGAGGTCGGTATAAAAGGTGGTTGCCTGTGCTCCAGTGCCAATAGCACTTTCAAATGCCTGAGGCACAGAAAATCCACTCCACTCATCATCCGGTACCTGATAGCAATCGCCAACGGCAAAAGTTGGCCCGTGAATACCCTTTTCAACCTTAACTCTTCTTCGGGTTTGAAGTAAATTTATTGGGTCGGATGCACTTGCAACCTGGTAATAGGGCATATTGTAGGGCGAGTGGGGTGCTGCGCAAATACATACTTCATGAATGGCCTGTTTATTATTCTTTTTTAAGGTGCTATTTATAACTTCAAATACTTTAGGTACTTCCTGAAAGGATTCCAATGGGGTTTTATGTTTGTGTTTGGCATTAAAACAAGGAGGTACTGCCGATAATCCCCTCGTATCGGAATATAGACCATCGTAACCCCACTGCACGGTAAAACGTTCTACAAGCTTTCGAATATGTTCCATAGCCGGCTCATAAGCAGGGCATAATTGATAAAGTTTTCTGGATTCCAGAGGAAAGTCTCCTTCACTGTTCATTATCAATAAGTCAGGATGCTCCTTTGCCAACACGCTTTCGGGGCTTACACCTAACGGATACCACCATAAGTTTGTTTTAAAACCCATTTGATGCACTTTGTTTACAAAAGTGATCATATCCGCTTCACCATTGGGAAATTTGCCCGGAGATCTGTCGAACTCCCAGTCCCCATAATAGTTAAACCAGCCGTCATCTAGGTTGGCTGTGGTAATACCAAAGGATTTGAGCTCAGGAAGTATGCCGTAAATTTCTTCTAATGTAAAATCCAGATCAAACCCCCAACTCTTCCAATAGGGATCATAGGCACTTTCAGAAGAAGTTTTTTGAATATCAATTCCACGTTTTCTAAGGAGGTTGCCATAGGTGTGAAGGGCATCATAAAAATCAAGTTTATGAAAGATAATAGCATTTAATACCGTATTATAAGTGGCATTTGGTTCCAGCCATCCGTCAATTCCTATGCTTGAATCAGAAGCCTCAACAATCCCGGCTTCTACTGTGCTGTCAGCTTGCGCTTTTACCGGTAAAGATAGCCATTGTGGTTTGGTTTCAAGGTGGGCTAAAGCCACTCCCATTGATTTTCCCCAGATGTCAATAAATGGCATGCCTCCTCCAACAACCTCATCATCAGCAACAATATGATGCATTCCTTGAAAATTGTTCTGCTTAAAACCAGGGGGGAGCCAAATCAAAGAATAGTCATTACCCCATTGCTCTACTCCCCCCTGAAAGGAAGCAAATGTATAATGTTCCTTTTTTAACCCTTTTTCAGGGGATTTTAGTGCTATGCGCTGACTGTAAACCGAATCCACATAAATCTTTTTCTTACCTAAATTTCGATACGTGGTTTTGAATATTGCCACATTGCCAAAACCTTTGGGCAAAAGTACTTTGGTTTGTCGCTCAATACTTAAACCATTATTACGATAAAATCCTGTTATTACTGTTTCAATACAAGAGCCAAACTCTTTATGGTTTACCATATTTTGCTTCAGCAGGGTTTTATTAATAATAAAAGGGTAACAGGCAACCCCGTTAACTATAATTCCTGGTTGCACATTAGGGTTAAAATAAGTCAAAGAGCTGCTATCAGCAGCACCTAGCCATTGTATATCACGGTTAAAATTTGTATCATAATTTATTTCAATTTGCTCAGATTTAATTTGAACATGTTGAGCGCAGGCCGAACCAGACATCCATAAAAAAAATATAACCCATCTATATCGTTTTGTCGTCCTATCATTATTTGTTAAAATCATAAACTTATACATTTAATTGTTGAACCCGTATGTAATCATTGGAGCATTGCACAATGCAGAGTTGAAAATACACTAAATTTAATTTCGAAAGGTATTGAAGATAAATATAGTTGCAATACCTTTATAATATTTTCAATAATACAATTAATTGTTGTCATAGAAAACCTTTTAAGGTTACGCTTTGCTTGTTGGAGACAGAAAGGAGTTGAATAACCGTTTAAATCATAACGTTACTACAATCCTTTCGGTAGCTCATAATGTATTCGAAAGGCCTGTATTTAGTGCCTCTAAGAAAACACAACAAAATTAATCCCGAAAGCTTTCGGGACTTATTGCGATATTTTCCATTTTTTTAACTCGCTGATACCCAGGCATCACTTTCTTAAAAGAAATGAAAAATCTCATCAATAAGATTTCATTTTGTAAAAATCGTCTGTTTTCTTACAGGCACTATTTAACTATAATAATATGTATTGCCACTGAAGAACAGGATAAATTTATAGACATAGAGACTTGCTGTTTTCTTATCCACACTCTTACTCTATATTTTATTATTTACTCATCATTTTTTTGTAAATAATAACAGATAATAAGGATAAATAAGAAAAAGATAAATAAAATGATTAAAAAGAAAGAATAAAACTTGCATAATATTATTAAATGTCATATTATTGTATGGATATCTTGTTAATTATAGCAGTGCATATTTTTAATAGGGTTGCTTTATTAGGTTTAAGATTATTGGTGTATAGCTAACTAAGCTAACAAAATTACTTGGTTGATTAATTAAGGGCTTCCATTATTGGGAGCTCTTTTTTTTGCGCTCTTTTTAACCTGAATAATTCATGAATAATCTATTACGCATTCCAATTGCCAACCATT
>CAZZML010000446.1:0-3080 GCA_964654735.1 uncultured Roseivirgaceae bacterium
AGTAATAGAATTCCTATTGCATAATCCGGGTTTAATAAAAGAGTACAAAAAAAGCTACCCAAATGAGCAGCCTTTAATTTATAAATTGATTATTGCTTAACCAATAGAAACTCTCTCAAACTTACTCACAGTCATTCCTTTAGAAACACCGTCTAAGTATTTTTCAATAGTTAAGCTATTATCCTTCACAAATTTTTGAGATAATAATGTATTTTCAGCGAAGAACTTATTTAGTTTACCTTGTGCAATTTTTTCTAACATATGCTCAGGCTTACCTTCTGCTCTTACTTGCTCTTTACCAATTTCAAACTCTCTGTCAATAACATCTTGCGCCACTTCATCTTTACTTAAAGCAAGAGGATTCATCGCTGCAATTTGCATAGCTACATCTCTACCTGCTTCTGTTTGGTCAGCACCATTTGTATTGCTTAGACCAACTAAAACACCTAATTTATTGCCAGCGTGAATATAAGGAACTACCTGATCAGCATTCATACGAATGTATGAGCTAATTTCAAGCTTCTCACCAATCTTACCAATCATATCAGTAAGCTTCTCAGCAACTGTTAAGTCACCCAATGAAAGGGCCATTAATGCAGCTACATCAGCAGGATTATTAGTGTATGCAGCATCCAAAATTTCATTTCCTAATGCTTGGAAACCATTATTTTTAGCAACAAAATCAGTTTCGCAGTTTAATGCTATTAATACACCTTCTGTTTTGTCATCGTTTGTTTTCACAAATACAGATCCTTCGGAGGTTTCACGATCTGCTCTAGAAGCAGATACTTTTTGACCTTTTTTTCTTAGAATATCAATTGCTTTTTCGAAATCTCCTTCAGACTCTACTAAAGCTTTTTTGCAGTCCATCATGCCTGCACCTGTCATTTTTCTAAGTTTGTTTACGTCTTGTGCCGTAATTGCCATGATTATATACTTTAATTATTGAAATTTGCCTGCCTGCGGCAGGCAGGGTTTTTAATAAATGAACATCAGCCCCGATAGCTATCGGGGCTGATGTTCATTTATAGGTATAATATGAGAGTAGGTTCCTTAAGCTTTTTCAGCTTTTTCTGCCTGTCCGACTTCGTCATTCTGGCGGGCTACTTCTTTTTTATCATCAGATTTTGCAACTGCTTTTGGAGCGGCTTTTTCAGCCTCAATAGCTATCGGGGTCGCAGCTTTCGCATCTTTTTTATCTTGCTCTCTTTTAGCATTCTCCTCTTCTTTGCGTTTAGACTCTTCTTTGTCTTGCTTACGCTCAGCTAAACCTTCTTCAATTACTTTACCCAAGTATTTAGTAAGTATATCGATTGATTTAAAAGCATCATCGTTAGCAGCAATAGGATAATCAACTGACGTAGGATCTGAATTAGTATCAACCAAAGCAAATACAGGAATGTTCAGTTTTTTTGCCTCTTTAATGGCAATATGCTCACGCATTACATCAATTACGAGTAAAGCAGCAGGTAAACGAGTTAGATCAGAAATACCACCTAAAACTCTTTCAAGCTTTTCTTTTTCACGGTTAATCATTAATCGCTCCCTTTTTGCAAGGTTTTTATAGCTGTCTTCCTTCATGTTTTTCTCCATAGAAGACATCTTTTTAAGCGATTTTCGAATGGTTGCAAAGTTTGTAAGCATACCACCTAACCAACGCTCAGTTACATACGGCATATTTAACCGTCTTGCTTCATCAGCAACAATTTCTTTGGCTTGCTTTTTAGTAGCCACAAACATTACCTTACGACCCGATCGTACAATGTTCTTAAGAGCGTTAGATGCTTGTTCAAGGCTCTCAAGGGTTTTATTAAGATCAATAATATGGATTCCATTCTTCTCCATAAAAATGTACGGAGCCATTCGTGGATCCCACTTTCTTGTTAAGTGTCCAAAGTGAACACCAGCATCTAGTAAGTCCTTGTGTGTTAATTTTCCCATTATATATTTAGATGATTAGACTTAAGATTTAAGACATTAGACAAAAAACCAAAAATCTTGTGTCTAATAATCTAACATCTTGTGTCTCAATTTTAACGTTTACTAAACTGGAATTTCTTACGAGCTTTCTTTCTACCCGGTTTCTTACGCTCTACCATTCTGGCATCTCTAGTAAGAAATCCTTCTTTTTTCAAAGGAGGTCTATGTTCTTCGTCAACTTCGCAAAGAGCACGAGAAATAGCCAAACGAATTGCTTCTGCTTGTCCTTTAATTCCTCCACCATCAACATTTACTTTAATATCAAATTTATCAGCAGCTTCAACAGTGTTTAAAGGTTGCTTTACGATAATTTGCATAATGTCAACAGGAAAATACACAGCAACATCTTTATTATTAACTGTGATATCACCTTTGCCCGGAGTCATATAGATTCGAGCTACAGATGTTTTTCTTCTACCAATGGTATTAATTACTTCCATGGATTATAGCTTAATTTCTTTTGGTTGTTGTGCTTCATGAGGATGCTCAGCACCTTCGTACACATATAGGTTTCTAAATAATTCACTTCCCAGTCTGTTTTTGGGAAGCATTCCTTTTACTGCTCTTTCTACTAATAAAGTAGATGATTTAGCTTTAGCTTCATTAGCAGTTTGGTATCTTTGCCCACCTGGATAACCTGTATGCCTTACATACACTTTGTCAGTCCATTTTTTGCCGGTTAATTTAATTTTATCAGCATTAATAACAATAACATTATCGCCATTAATAACATGTGGTGTAAAATCGGGTTTGTGCTTACCCCTTAACCTTTTAGCCACTTCACTTGCCATTCTACCTAATACCATAGAATCCGCATCAATTACTAACCAGCCATTTTCAACAGTAGCTTTATTTGCTGATATAGTTTTATAACTTAATGTATCCACTTCTTAAAGTTTTTGAAATACAATCTTCTCCCCCTTTTAAACGGGGACACAAAAGTAGAATTATATTATTGTAATTCCAATACTTGCCAAAAAATGTACTGGTTTTTTTAGGAGTTTTTTAGAGATAAGCAAAATGCACTTATCTAACTCTTGCTCATCGATTAAAAAATACATAAAATATACGTCATTGCGAATTCCATCACCCTAACCTGA
>CAZZML010000447.1:0-1712 GCA_964654735.1 uncultured Roseivirgaceae bacterium
TATTTCCTATTAAGACAGATATACAGACTCTAAGGTGTAATCAATTTGTTGGTAAATTGTTAAAAATTGTAATCAAGATGGAAACTTATTATTCCGTTTTTTTTAGTAAATAGTAAGATGTCTATAAAATACAGTTGGTTATAAGTTTCTTAAAAAAGTTAATTTACTTGGATCTGAAGTTTAAAAAAATCTGTTAACAAAACCTCAACAGACCGAAAGATAATGACTTGTTATAGTTTATCTGCCTTCAAAACCTGAATCCGTGACTTCATTGTGGGAAATAGGGTAAAAGGTATTGATTTTACAACAGAACAACAGGTTTTTTCTGTAAAACCTGTGTTTCTTGCATCTATATAGGTCGTAGGTTTTTTTCTGCAAAACCTACATTTCCTAAATCTTTGTAGGTTAAAAAAGTTCTAGATTCCCCCTTTGTGTATGCGGGTGCTTTTTTGCCCATTGTAGAATTAATATTTTATGCCTTGCTCCTCAGTGAAGTCACGGATTGAGGTTAAAGGCAATTGAAAGGGAGGAGTGAGTGTAGGCGAATTCCTTCTACCTTGTATTGACGATTGCCAAAAAAATAATTAACTTTAGGAGTAATATAAATGAAATTTTTAATTAAAAAAGTAATACTGGTTTGCTTACTAATTGTATCGGCAGCGACTCAAGCTACTGATTTTTTTTCTCATACAGTTCTGGATTTGCCTGATGATCCTAGAAATGAGACTGCCTGGAGTCAGGTTATCAGCTCTCAAGAAGATTGGGAATCTTTTTTTAATGCAACATTAGCAGCTATCTTATTTCCTCAGGGTGAGGCTCCCTCTGCACCTGAATTCGATTTCGAAAAATTTCAGATACTAACAGGTGGGTTGGGGGTCAAGCCAAGTAGTGGTTATATCTTATCTGTCGAAAATGTGATTGAACTGGATGATGTGATTGAAATTCATGTTTTTGATGTAAGGCCTGGAACAAACTGTGTTACTTTTGCTGCCCTAACTTATCCATCAACTACTGTTTTAGTTGAAAAAACTGACAAACCTTTTAGGTTTTCTGTTTCACAGCTGGTAGATGAATGTTTGGAGTAACTCAATAACAGAGAAATGTCTTATTGTAGAGCGGACTTCAGTCCGCTATGTATGAGCAAATATTGCGGACTGAAGTCCGCTCTACAACATGGCCAATCGCTATTGACTTCAAGTTTTAAAAGTCACTGGCTAAATTGCCTGTTGAAAATCATGTTCAAGTTGATTTGATAGCGTTGTAATTAATTTTTCACCAAAGTATTAGCATTTGTTCTATAGTATTAGATATTTAGGAGAAACTAAATGAAAAAAACAATTGTATTATTTTTTATTAGCAGTTTTGGAATTCTATCCCCTGTGAATTCTACAACGCTAGTACCTGTAACGACCAATACCAAAGGTCAAGATCTCAGTTTCAGTTATAGTATTCAGAATAAGGAAAGTCAGCCCAGTAACACTTTTCTTTCTACTGAAACCATGAAATTACAGTTCAATATTAATATTGGAAGTAAAGACGTGGGCCAAATGGGAAGTTTATTTCTAGTGGCTAAATATAATGAGAATTGGTACCAGCGAAACGGAGAGGGTGTCTGGCAAAGCTGGAATAGAGAATTAGCAACATTACAGCCATTCTCAAACAAAATACTGGAAAAACAAGAGATAATATCTGTTCTGGAGAGTCAGACTCTG
>CAZZML010000447.1:1812-3077 GCA_964654735.1 uncultured Roseivirgaceae bacterium
TCCTTTTACTGGCAAAATAATGAAACTGAAATTAAATTTGTTGATGTAAGTCAGCCACAAAACATGCAGACAACCACGCATATCAGTTTAGATACTACACTCATTTCTAGTCGCTTAGTTAATAATGTACTTTATCTGGTGACACGTAAAAATTCATTTTTTAATTATCCTGAAGCTGAGTTAGAACAATCTACTGCAGATGAAGATTTAGCAAGTAGTCCTGGTGATAGCCCCAAAGTACCGGAGGGTCAGGATATTGATGACTTGTTGCCGAATATTTCATTTAATGATGGTTCAGAAAGTACGCCAGTAGTGCTGGCTACTGATTGTTTTATTCCTAGCCAAAGCAGTAATAAACCAGTGGATAATACAATCATTACAATTACAGCCATTCCACTGGATAACCCCAAATCACATTATTCAACTTGTATAACAGGTGCTGTGGATACTTTTTATATGTCAACTGAATCACTTTATCTGGCTACCAGCCGTTATCCCTTTTCTTTTTCGGGTAATGAAATTGTCTATTCATCGGAAGATTATGAAATGACTACCGAAATTCATAAATTTGCATTAGGGGAAGGGACGCTGGATTATCGTGGTTCTGGTAGTATACCCGGTCACCTTGGATGGAGTCCTGAAAAACAACCCTTTCGTATGGGTGAATATAAGGGTGTGCTCAAGGTAGCAACTTCGAAAGGTGATACCTGGATTGGTAATCCTACCACCCGTGTTAGCGTTCTTCGGGAAGCAGCAGATAGTCAGAAACTAGAAGAAATCGGTTTTCTCGACAATCTGGGAAAACCAGGTGAGAGGCTTTTTGCTGCTCGGTTTATTGGTAACCGAGGATATTTAGTTACTTTCCGTCAAACTGACCCTCTCTATGTACTGGACTTTAGTCAACCCGAAAAACCCGTCTCCATCGGAGCGCTTGAGATTGATGGTTATTCGGATTATCTTCATCCTATAGGTGATAATTTTTTGCTGGGTATAGGAAAAGATGCTGTGGCAGGTAATGATGCCGACCGTGGTGCATGGTATCAAGGCGTAAAGCTATCACTTTTTGATGTTTCAACCGCAGAAAATCTACGTGAAGTAGAAAGTGTTGTATTAGGCAAACGTGGCTCTGAATCTACTGTGTTATATGATCATCACGCTCTGGCATGGCTGGCTTCAGGAGATATTGCAACACTGGCAATCCCCGTGCAGCTAAATGACACGGAATTCAGTAATCAGGATTACACTCATCCCAGTGCTCACTATGA
>CAZZML010000448.1:0-3073 GCA_964654735.1 uncultured Roseivirgaceae bacterium
GTACGAGTAGCATTTGGGTTTACAAACTGAAACCCTTTTCCATTAAGTCCATCACTAAAATCTAGTGTTGTTCCAATAAGGTATAATAGGCTCTTTTTATCAACCACAATCTTTAAACCATTATCTTCATACACTTCATCTCGTTCCCCAAGCTCAGCATCGAATCCAAGATCGTACATTAACCCTGAACAGCCACCGCCCTTTACTGAGACTCTTAAATTATAATTATCTGGATGTCCTTCCTTTATCCGAAGTGATTTTAGTTCTACTTTGGCTTTATCTGATATAGAAATCATAGCGGCTATTAATTTCGGTTCTATTGTTATTTTAATGATAAAAAATTATTCTATGGTTTTATTTATAAGTCTATCAATAATGCTACAATGCTACAATGCTTAAATAATCAATTGTTTGATATTGATTTGTATAGAACAATATTTGTTTTTCTGCGTTTAAAAAAGTTTTTTATTATCACATTTAATCATTTTGCCACTATAACATTTGTTAAAATGTTTGCTAAACTAGTGATACCTTAATTTAAGTTATAGGGTTTAAAACTACACTAAAAACAGTTATGGTTTGCATATCTCTGCTATAATATAATTTGTCTAATGCTTCATATACATCTTTGGCTCTAAAGTAGGAAGTGTGCAATTCTTTATCGCTTTTAGCCGCCCATTGAATGGTATAAGGACTCTCTTTTTCACGATAATTTTTTACATACTCAAGCATTTCTTTTAAAGCATCAATTTTTTCATAAGTGGTAACCGAATGAAATAGAAATGATTGATTATGTCTTGGATTGATCGTAATCAGGTCTAATTTAATTTTCCCATCTATTTGAGAATAGTTAAAAACCATCGAATTGCTATCCAAGCCTAAATGCGATTGAATATCTTTTTGAATTTTAGCTAATTCAACATGTATATCTGCCGATTGTTCTAACATAAGTGTTATTGATAGTACATTTGCGATTAATATGAACAACTAAACATGTTCTTCATTGCAAAACTACTGAATTGAATTATTACAAGCATGCAAAAAATTGAACATCTCGGTATTGCAGTTGAAAATTTAGAAGAAGCTAATTCACTTTTTTCAAAGTTATTAGGCAAAGAAAATTATAAAGTGGAGGAAGTTGATAGTGAAAAAGTAGCAACTTCGTTCTTTAAGATTGGTGATACAAAAATTGAATTATTGGAAGCAACCGCTGAAACTTCAGCGATTCACAAGTTTATTCAAAAACGAGGAAAAGGAATTCATCATATTGCGTTTGGAGTAGATGATATTTATAAAGAAATGAAACGGTTGGAAGAAGAAGGCTTTGAATTATTAAATGAAGTGCCAAAGGAAGGAGCAGATAATAAATTAGTTTGTTTTTTACACCCTAAAACCACGGGTGGTGTGTTAGTAGAAATTTGTCAGGAGAAAGGGTTATAATTCTGGACTTGGAATATACTAAAAGGCTAAATAGAACAATGATTCCTTTTCTATTCCGAGGCACGAGGAATCTTCTATGTGAATATTATTACCTTCAAAAAGCAGAAGATTCTTTGTGCCTCAGAAAAAAAAGATGTTAATAACCTGAGTTCGATGTAAGAAAGTGTACGTCAATGCGAAAAAACGTACTTTTAGTTCCAAATGAATGAAAATTTTCAATTGTTTTTGTGGCATTCTGTTATAAAAAGGAACAGATTGCCACAAATTTTTAAACAAAAATTTTCGCAAAGACGATTCCTGTGCCTAATGATCGTTCTTAGGTCGAACTCAGGTTAATAGATAAATTGGTAGGTAGGAGTAGTAGAATATAAATAATGGAAAATAAAGAAACTAGAACGGAGTTGGGAGACTTAGGGGAATTTGGATTAATCGATCAAATTCAACAATCCGTAGAACTTAAAAATGAATCGAGCGTGCTTGGAATTGGAGACGATGCCGCCTTAATTGATGCAGGAGATCATTACAAAGTGGTATCAACTGATTTGCTAAGTGAAGGAGTTCATTTTGATTTATCTTACTTTCCACTAAAGCACTTAGGTTATAAAGCAGTAGCTGTAAATGTATCGGATATTGCGGCTATGAACGCCATTCCTGAACAAATTGTGATTAGTCTTGCGTTAAGCAATCGTTTTTCAGTGGAGGCTATTAATGAGTTTTATGCAGGCGTATATATGGCTTGCGAAGATTATAAAGTAGATTTAGTAGGGGGAGACACTTCTTCTTCACCTGGAGGATTATTTGTTTCGGTTACTGCCATTGGCAAAGTAGCGAAAGATAAAGTGGTAAAACGAAGCGGAGCTAAGGGCAAGGATATTATCTGTGCCACAGGCGATTTAGGAGGAGCTTATGTGGGGTTACAGGTATTGGAAAGAGAAAAGCAAGTATTCTTGTCTGACCCAAACATGCAGCCTCAGCTCGAAAAATATGAGTATATGGTAGGCCGCCAGTTAAAACCCACCGCTCGAATGGATATTATTCATGAACTGGATGAATTGGGAATAGTGCCTACTTCTATGATTGATATTAGTGATGGACTGGCCTCAGAACTTCTGCATCTACAAAAACACTCTAGTCTTGGTATTAAAATTTATGAGGATAAATTACCGATTGACAACCAAACCTATGAAACCGCTGTTGAATTTGGGCTCGACCCAATTACCTGCGTACTAAATGGGGGAGAAGATTATGAATTGCTCTTTACCATTGGCCAGTCTGATTTCGAAAAGCTAGAAAAACACCGTGATATTCATTTTATAGGCTTTATGGATGAAACCGACAAAGATGCTGGCCTTATTACCAAATCTGAAACCTGGGTACCACTTAAAGCGCAAGGCTGGAATCATTTTGAGAAGTAAGTATTTTTTATTCCGTCATTACCGGGTGTAAAACCCGGTAATCCCTTGCGCTTACCAGCGCATTTTAGAGAGAATAATGAAATCATTTTAAAGTGGATTCTACGATAGTACCTACCAATTATTTATCACTAAAAATAAGTAGTTTGTGGTCTCAGCGAGATGCTAAGACTACTAGTTGAGGGGATGATTTTTGGTTATCTGAATAATAAGAGACTCTT
>CAZZML010000449.1:0-3051 GCA_964654735.1 uncultured Roseivirgaceae bacterium
AAAAGATTTATAATCTGAGTAGTTATAATTTAAGAAGGATGAAATGTAGTTATTACAAAATAAAAATTTGTGCTGGAGCCCTAATAGGGCTTTTACTGCTATTTCATTACTCTCATAGCCAAACAAATAATATAATTAGTGGTATTCCTTCCATAAAAAATTTTACAAAAAAAGAGTATAATGCAGGGCAGCAAAATTGGTCTATTGTTCAGGACAAAAGAGGCATAATGTACTTTGCCAATAACTCAGGAGTACTAGAGTATGATGGCACCCATTGGCAATTGATTGAACTTTCTAACAACACCAATGCCCGATCTCTGGACATCTCTGGCCAAGGGGTAATTTATGTAGGCGGCCAAAATGAAATAGGATATTTATCCCCTTCAGCTAATGGCAAACTGGAGTATAAATCATTGATAGGAAAAATTCCGTTGGAGCAAAGGAATTTCGATGATGTTTGGAAAGTTTTTTCCTTAAAAAACCAAGTGTTATTTCAAACCAATTCTTCAATATATATTTATCAAAATGATAGCATTAAGGTAATTGATACTGGTGATGACGTTACTTATTCGTGCAAGTTCAATAATAAAATATATGTTTTTACAGTTAACAACGGGATGCAGGAGCTTGAAAACCTTATGTTAAAAAAAGTTGAAGGCGGGCTTGCATTAAAGCATACTGAGGTAATGAGTGTTTTTGAGTTTGGCAAAAACAGTTTAATAATTTGTGCCGATAAAAAAACCTATTATGTATTTGAAAATGGACAGCTTAAAAAGTGGAACCCTGTTTGCAAATTGATAAACAATAATCTCATTTTTAGTGGAAAAAAACTAAGTAATGACACCTATGCGCTGGGAACAGTAAATAATGGGCTTATTATTATGAATTCGAAAGGTGAGTGCTTGCAGAACATAAATGAGCAAAACGGCTTGTTTAATACTACCATTTTAAACGTTTATGAAGACCGCTCAGAAAATGTGTGGCTTGCGCTGGATAACGGCATTGCTTACATCGAAATCAACTCCCCATTTAGAATAATTGATGGTTTTAAAAGTACTCCTTACTCTTCTTTAATAAATAACAACAAACTTTACGTAGCAACAAATACTGGAGGGTATTCGACCGGCTTAGAAAATTTTACTGGTAATTTTTCTCCTCTAAAGAAAATAAACAGGCAGGCATGGAATGTTCAGGTTATTGATGGGCATATATACATGTGTACGCATACCGGAGCTTTTCGGGTAGAGGAAACGGGGCAAAGGAAAATTGCAAACAACGATGGGTACTGGAAGTTTATTGAACTTATAAAGCACCCGGACTATGTAATAGGTGGCACGTATCATGGGCTGTCGCTGTTTAAGAAAAGTAAAAACGGACTTCAATATTTAACTGATATAAAGGGTTATTCAGAGTCTTCCAGGTTAATAGAACAGGACAATAACGGAACTATTTGGGTGGCACACGGATATAAGGGTGTATATAAAATAGTACTTAACGATAAGCTCGATAGTGCTGCATCCGTTAGGCATTATAATGCTAAAGACGGCTTTCCATCAAACATATTTATCAATTTATATAAAGTAAATAATGAACTTGTGTTTCCGGCAGAAAGGCAAATTTTTAAATACAACAGGTGGGAGGATAAGTTTGTTATTTACGATGGGCTAAGCAGTCTTTTTGATAAAAATGAGCATATTGCCTATTTAAAAGAAGACAAACAAGGCAATATTTGGTATGCAGAAGATAAGTACATGGGTGTGCTTATAAAACAAAAAGATGGAACTTACAAAAATCAAAAAACCTTGTTTAACAGGCTGGAAGGACTACTGGTTTCGGGGTTTGAAAATATCTTACCTATAGATAGCCAGAATGTATTGATTTCTACACAAATAGGACTAATACATTATAACCCACTGATAACAAAAAATTATACACAAGGGTTTTACGTTTTTGTAAGGGAGGTAAGGTGCACCTCTAAAAACGACTCCTTACTGTTTGGCGGCACTTATGATAGCCTGCAACAAATTACAAATTTTCCGGTGTTTTCGTATAAAGAAAATGCTCTCAGGTTTTTATTTTCAGCTACTTATTATGAAGACAGCGACCATGTGCTTTACAGTTATTACCTAAATGGATTTGACCAACAATGGTCGGGCTGGAACCGGAAAACCGAAAAGGAATACACCAACTTACCGGAAGGTACGTACAAATTTATGGTTAAGGCCAAAAACATATATAATAAACAAAGCAATACATCGGTTTATCAATTCATTATTTCTCCTCCCTGGTATAAAACTATGCCTGCCAAACTATCCATTACTTTTATTGGTATAGCCCTTATCTATTTAATTTTCAGGTATATTATAAGCAAAAAAGAACAACAATTTGAGAAGAGAAGGAAAATTGCAGAACAGGAAATAATCAGGCTTAAAGCAATAAATTTAGAGGCAGAAGTAGCCCGAAAAAATTCAGAAATGGCAAAACTGGATTCAGAACTTGCTTCCAGTTTAATGTTAATTACGCACAAAAACGACCTTATTTTAAGAACCAATGATAAGTTAAGCAGGGTGGTAAAAAAAATAAATGTAGATGCACAAAAAAAGCTTAACAAGCTCATTAAAAATCTGAATACCGAAATTGATTGGGACAAAGACTGGGAACATTTTAGAATCCATTTTGACAGAGTACATGGTAATTTTTTGGACAGGATAAAGAAAACATATCCCAATACTACCTCCAAAGACATGGAACTTGCAGCCTATTTAAGAATGAACCTTTCGAGCAAAGAGATGGCTTCATTAATGAACATTACCGTTCGTAGTGTAGAGGGTTGCAGGCACAGGCTAAGAAAAAATTTAAGCCTTGATACAAGCATCAACCTTAAAGATTTTATTATGAAATTTTAAAAAATAGAATGTCGTTTGTAATAGAGGTTCCCTGTACAAGAATTTTTTCTTTTACAAATTGCAAGTTTTAGACTTGCAGACGTTGAGAATGTTAAACCCGCATTATGCAATAGGGTTCGTAATGAGAATGCAAACTGCAATAAAT
>CAZZML010000450.1:0-3049 GCA_964654735.1 uncultured Roseivirgaceae bacterium
CTTGAATGGTTGGCAATTGGAATGCGTAATAGATTATTCATGAATTATTCAGGTACAATACAATCCTGTAATTTCTCTGATTCGAGGTATTCTTTTACAGGCTTATCATGCCCTCCTGGCAAGTAAATACCATCATAATCATCTTTTTTTATATCATCATAAGAAATAGGGTTTAAAAACGACTTGGACTTTTCTACGTCTAAATAAGCTTCCACCGCATCTTTTCTAGCTGCTAAAACAGATTTCCAAATTCCAAGTTTTGCTCCCGTAAGCATAATAGTATCTGTGCTTGCCTTTTCTCCATTTGGAGTTGCAAATACAATCTCAATTCCAGCCTCCATCATTAATTTACAAGGTATCCCTACTTCAGAAGGGTCGCATCCATTTGAAGGAACAGGGACCAAAATTCGCTTTTTTACCATGTTCTAAAAATACAATGAATTGCAGTTTTAGATATAAATGATTACTATTTTTTCTTTAACTTGCCTAATGCAATGCAACTCAAAGAAAAATACGATTACATTATTATAGGCTCTGGTTTTGGAGGATCAGTTTCTGCTCTCCGACTTGCTGAAAAAGGGTACTCTGTATTGGTAGTAGAAAAAGGCAAGTGGTATCAAGGAGAAGATTTTCCTAAAACCAACTGGAATTTAAAAAGATGGCTTTGGGCTCCTGGAATAAAGCTATTTGGAATCTTAAAATTGAGTTTATTCAGGCATGTAACCGTTCTTTCAGGGGTTGGAGTTGGAGGTGGCTCGTTAGTATATGCCAATACATTACCAAAACCCAAAAGCAAATTTTTTAACCATGGCTCTTGGGCTGGGCTGGCTAATTGGGAAGAAGAATTAGCTCCTTTTTATGAAAAAGCATGGAAATTGCTAGGAGCCTCTGAAAACCCTTTATTGGATGAAGCTGATTTTGCTATGCGTAATTTAGCCAAGTCCATCGGCAAAGAAAAAGAATTTAGGCCAACCAAAGTGGCCATTTACTTTGGCGATAAAGGCAAAACTGTTGATGACCCTTATTTTAAGGGCAAAGGCCCTGACCGTACGGGCTGCACAGGCTGCGGTGCTTGCATGACAGGCTGTAGATATAATGCCAAAAACACGTTAGATAAAAATTATTTGCATTTAGCACAGCAATTGGGTGTTCACATTATCGCTGAATCTAAGGTAAAAAATGTTGAAATATTAGAAAACACTAATGGTTCTGACGGTTATAAAATCACCTATAAAAAAGCTACCCGATGGTTTTCCAAATCATCATCTATCGAATCGAAAGGGGTTGTTTTTTCCGGAGGCGTTTTGGGTACCATTCCGCTTTTGCTAAAATTGAAGAAAACAACCTTGCCACTATTAAGCAATATGGTGGGTAATGATATACGTACCAATAATGAAGCACTTATTGTAAATGTTTCTTTGAACAAAGACAAAGACCTTTCCAAAGGAATTGCCATTGGTTCTATTATAGATTTAGATGAGAACAGCCACTTAGAACCTGTTAAATATGGTGCAGGATCAGGTTTTTGGCGAATGGTAATGATGCCCATGGTTTCGGAAAGGAACTTCTTCCTAAGGATTATTAAGCTGCTTATAATTCCTTTTACCGCACCAATTCAGTGGCTCAAAACCATTTTTGTAGATGATTTTGCCAAGCGCACTTCAGTATTATTATTTATGCAAAATTTAGATAGTACATTACGACTAAAGAAAGGCTTTTGGGGTGTTGCAACGCGAATAACTAAAGGAAAGCCCCCCTCCGCATTTATTCCGGAAGCACATGATATTGCCAAAAAACATGCAAAACTCACTAATTCAAAGTCGGTGGTAATGTTTACTGAAACATTAACGGGAATCCCCTCCACAGCACATATTTTGGGTGGTGCAGTTATGGGCAAAGATGCCACTGAAGGTGTAATCGATAAGAATAATAAGGTTTTTGGTTATACCAACATGTATGTGGTTGATGGCTCTATGATATCTGCTAACCCCGGAGTGAACCCGTCATTGAGCATTACAGCAATTGCTGAGAGAGCTATGAGCAAATTAAAACCTGAGTTCGGCTAACCTGAATAATTCATCAATAATCTATTACGCATTCCAATTGCCAACCATTCAAGCACAACGCCTATATATTCGTGTAAACTTGAGATAGTAAACACCGTAATAATCTGTCAGCTAGCCTCAAGGTTAAAATTAGTGCAATAATATATCTTTTATAGCCGGCAAAAGCGCATCGGCTATTCTGTAAGATCCAAGATCTGTAGGGTGAACACCATCAACAGTACATTCAAGATAGTCTTCTCCCAGTATAGTTGAGCCATCTAAAAAATAAATATTTTTATCGCCTTTTAGTTTTCTTTCCTTTACTAATTCTTTTTGAAAGTTGCGGTTTGATATAAGTACCTCATAGTTGTTGCTACCTTCAGGCTCTCTGGCATAGCGTATTTTAGATACTATTAAAATGGGTGTTTCAGGTTGTTTTTCTCTTAGTGTTTCAACAAATTTTGCCAAAGAATTTTTAATGGTATGAGCAGCATTGGCTTCATAATCTAGAATAATAAGCTTGGTGTCTTCTATTTGGTTAATCAACCGAGCCAGTTCTGGTTCTCCTCTCCCGTTACCTGAAAATCCAAGGTTTACAAATTCTACATCTAGTTTTCGGCTTAATAAATTTGAAAAAAGCATGCCCGGTCTGGAAACACAACCTCCTTGTGTAATTGAGGTGCCATAGATTACAATTTTTCCCGGAACTTTGAATTTGATCGGTGGTTCTAACGCAGCACCTTCATCAAGGCCTATATATACCGAATTTACACCATTATAAAGTGGGAAATTGAGGATAAAATCGCACATTTTATTTTCAGTAACACTATAAAGTTTAACTTGATACTGTATCGTATCATGCGGAAACCGTGTGGTTTTAAGATACCTATATCCTTCGCCATTGTGCATGTATAAGTCAAACCCACTCTGACCGGTAGCTGGCATATGGTACATTCCTGACTTTTCTCTTAACACTACCTTTACTAAAATTCTTTTACTGTTAG
>CAZZML010000451.1:0-3045 GCA_964654735.1 uncultured Roseivirgaceae bacterium
ATGGTTGGCAATTGGAATGCGTAATAGATTATTCATGAATTATTCAGGTTAGAGTAAGGATGAGGCTGTTAATTCATTGTTGCGTTGTTGAAACAGTAAAAACCTAAACTTTAAAAAATTGAAAAATTTAGTAACTCTTTTAATTCTTGTGCTACTGTTAGCTTGCGCTGAGCAAAACGAAGAACAGAAGGAAGCCCACCAACACGTTTGGCCAAATGGTACTATGTACGAAATATTTGTGCAAAGCTTTGCCGACTCCAATGGCGATGGGATAGGTGATTTTAATGGAATGACTTCCAAATTAGATTACCTTCAAGAGTTAGGAATCCAGGGCATTTGGTTAATGCCGATTGGGCCATCTCCTAGTTATCATAAATATGATGTAACCGATTATTATAATGTACATCCTGATTATGGCACAATGGAGGAATTTAAACACTTTGTGGCCGAAGCGCATAAGCGAAATATTAAAGTAGTAATGGACTTTGTGGTTAATCACTCTTCCTCTGAGCATCCATGGTTTCTTGATGCCAAAGCAGATAAAAACAGCCAGTATCGAGATTATTATGTATGGGCGAGTATAGATTCCATACAAGATCAATTGTCAAAAAAAGAAATCACCCTTGATTCTGATAATATTACTCAATGGCATCAAAACGGATCAGACAACGAATATTACTATGGCTTCTTTTATGGCGGTATGCCCGATTTAAATTATGACAACCCCAAGGTGAGGGCTGAAATGATAAATGCTGGAACTTTTTGGTTGCAAGAAGTAGGTGTTGATGGCTTTAGGTTAGATGCCGCCAAACATATTTTTCCTGATGAAGAGGCCGAAAAAAGCCATGCCTGGTGGATTGAGTTTGGAGATGCTATGCGAACTGTGAATTCGGAGGTGTATTTAGTAGGAGAAGTGTGGGGTAATGCGGAGCTAGTTGGTCCTTACTTAAAGGGCTTGCCATCTATGTTTAACTTCGATTTTCACCATGCCGTAAACGACTTAATGCGAACGGAGAAGAATAATGGTATTATTGAAAATCTCATAAAGACAAGACAAGTTTATGAGGAAATTCAGCCTGAATACATGGATGCCACTTTCGTTAATAACCACGACCAAAGCAGACTTATAAGTAATGTAGGGGGCTCAGTGGCTAAAAATAAACTTTCAGCAGCTATTCTGTTAACATTGCCGGGCACTCCGTATATCTATTATGGCGATGAAATTAGTATGTTAGGTAAAAAGCCTGACGAAATGATTCGCGAACCATTTTTGTGGAATGTATTAACCAATGATACGCTGCGAGCTACCTGGATCGACCCTGTAAATAGCAATGACTCAACGGTGGTGCCGTTGGCCTTGCAAATGAAAGACCCAAACTCAACTTATTCAGTTTTTAAAGCTTGGATTCAAGAGAGAAATAATCAGCAAATTTTTAGAGAAGGTGATTTAGTTAGTTTAAAACTAGATGATAATTTACTAGGGTATGAGCGCAAGATGGGTGAGAAAAGACTTATTATACTTCATAATCTTTCAGGTACTCAGGTTGAGGTTAAATTGGCTGATCTAAATTGCACTCAAATTGAATTCTATGTAGAGAGTAAGCCTCATTTAGAGGATGGTGTAATTATTCTTTCTCCTTACCAATCGGTTGTTCTAGATTAGAGATATTTATTTTTACAAAAGAATTCCTTTAAGCTTAAAAAATATCCGACTTTTGCGCTGAAAACTATACTTACAATCCTCAAACAAAAGTAAAAAAATGGGTAAATTTAGAAGTGGAGTATTATTTGGTGATGAAGTAACCGAATTATACCGTTATGCAAATGAAAATAATTTTGCTATTCCAGCAGTAAACGTAACTGGCACAAGCACGGTAAATGCTGTTTTAGAGACAGCCAGAGAGTTAAATTCTCCCGTAATTATCCAATTTTCGAACGGTGGAGCTACTTTTTTTGGAGGAAAGGGCTTAAGCAGTGAGAACCAATATAGTGCCATACAAGGAGGCATTGCAGGAGCCAAATATGTGCATAATATTGCTGAAGCTTATGGCGTAACAGTAGTACTGCATACCGACCATGCGGCTAAAAAGCTATTGCCTTGGATAGATGGACTATTAGAAGCAGGTGAAAAGCATTTTGCGGAAACAGGGCAACCACTATATAGCTCACATATGTTAGATTTAAGTGAAGAGCCTATCGAGGAAAATATAGAAACCTCTGCCAAGTATTTTGAGCGTATGGCCAAAATTGGTATGTCATTGGAAATAGAGTTAGGGTGCACCGGAGGAGAAGAAGATGGGGTTGATAATACCGATATGGATAGCTCTCGCCTTTATACGCAGCCATCTGAAGTAGCCTATGCTTATGAAGAGCTTGGTAAAATAAGTGACCGTTTTACAATCGCTGCGGCATTTGGAAATGTACATGGTGTATATAAACCTGGCAATGTGGAGTTAACTCCAAAAATATTAGACAACTCACAAAAACATGTTGAGGAGAAATTTAATACGGGTAAGAATCCAGTGAACTTTGTATTTCATGGTGGGTCTGGTTCTTCGAGAGAAGAGATTAGAGAGGCCGTTGAGTATGGAGCCATTAAAATGAATATCGATACTGATATGCAGTGGGCATTTTGGGATGGAATTAGAGCATTTGAAGCTGAAAATCACGATTATTTACAAGGGCAAATTGGTAACCCTGAAGGAGAAGAAAAACCAAATAAGAAATTCTACGATCCAAGAAATTGGTTACGTAAAGCAGAGCAAAGTATGATTAATAGGTTAAAAGTTAGCTTTGAAGATTTGAATTGTTTGAATAGAAACTAAAAAGACATAAGACTGTTAGACGCTAGACATAAGACGTTACTACTCAGCTAACTACATGTAATAGATTTTAACTCTAATCGAATAAAAAATTGCCACTAAGACAGAAAGTCTCGAAGAACCACAAAGAAAAATGTGCACTAGATTATTTCTTAGTGAAACTTTGTGCCTTAGCCTGATTAATTCATGAATATTTGTTATGAGCATTTTAAGTGTCTGCCAG
>CAZZML010000452.1:0-3044 GCA_964654735.1 uncultured Roseivirgaceae bacterium
GTAAAACCTGCAGTTGCAAACGTGTCAATGTTTTCAGACACAAATGCGTTATACCCTGACATTCGCTGTGCGAAAGGATTCCAGTACACCTGAATAAGACCTGCAAGCAATAACCTTGCGGCTGACACTATTTGTGTCATTGCACCTCTTTGCGCTTGCTGACCTGCAGTATTAGGGTTGGCCACTGATAGTGGTAAACTCTTAATAACTGCAATACCTTTCCATGAACTACCTACTACATTGGCTACTTTGCCACTAAAACCTCCAAGAATACCTTGCTTAATAACTCCCATTTTACTAATGATTTAAATATGAATGATAAATTTTATGGCTAATCTATTCAAGAATAGAATCAATTCCAACTAAAGTATAATATTTGGCACGGTCTTTGAATCACGTCTCACCCTTTATACTGATTTGGCCTTTTTACATGAATTGGCTCTTTCAGGCCACGGATTACACCTTTTCTCGTTGCCTCTATAACAGTTCCTACGCCACTAAGTTCATTTGTTATACCTCTCGTTTCCTTCAGTGTGGATCTCTTAATCTTTGCCATATGCTTCTGTCGATTTGGTGCTTTTGTGTCCTATTGTATTGCTTCTATCTCTTTCATTCATGTTTATTGACCTCATTCTCTTCATGTACTCATCCCTAAATATATGTGTTATAGAATCTACTTGCCTGCCTTTTTTCCTCTTTCCTACTCCTATCGCCTGCAGTATTCTTCTAGCCGTAAACCGATTGCAGTCACGAAATGGAGCTAAGTTGTTCCGTTTGGATTTAACTAAGTATTGCCTTGCCTCACTGCTAAATATTACCCTGTTCTGTCCCCTCTTCAAAGCTCTTATGTACACCTCTCCGTTTAGAGTTATGTCATCTTGAGTTATGTTAAGTATTTCGGTTATTCTACATCCTGAATGATATTGTAACATGAATACCTGGTAGTATCTTCCAAGTCTATGCTTGCTATTTTCTATTGTATCATATAGTTGACTTACTTCCCTCTCCGGTTCGATATCGGCCATGCACTGTTTGTTAATCGGTGCGGATAGATTTAATACGGAGTTGGCTCCTTGAATCTTCATGTTTTTTAGAATCCGACTGCTAGTAGGGCTATGACGAATAATAAGAGAAGTACCAATATAAACCAGAGCGGGGGCGTGTCCCGTGGCTTCTTGCGTGGTTTGTGTGGCATGTATGGCCTTTCTGCGTCTGAGTAGAACATTTATGATTAGTTTAGTACTTCATTTTAACAAGTATAACTATGTATGCGCTAAAAAACAATATTACTGGTCTTGAGTCCAAGGATAAAAGCCCGCAAAAAATTTACGGATTGCTTAAGAAGGAAACCGAACGTGCGGGCGTTCCGCTCGTTGGCTTTGATTCTTTCGTTGAACAGATAAAACGTTCCGGAAGGATAAAGCTTGGTTTCGGTCGGTTGTCTATTGTTGTCACTTGGACTAAAAACGCCAAAAAAGAAAAGAGGCCAAAAACTTTATAGGCCTTTTTTATCACGTGCGCGACGCGACGTGAGCCGTAAATGTGTGTGAGGTTTTGAATAATACAATTCTTTGGGTGAGAACACAGTAAGTATAAAGTAGGCGAAAACTTTTTGGTGCTTATTGGGAGGCTTAGAAAAGGTACTAAATGTACCTTTTCTATTGGGGCTATTTAGCATAATACAGTTATAGGACACCTAAAACCGGGTGGAACGGTTTTACCTTAGTGTACTATAACTCGTATTATGTTACTTAGCTTTAGCCAAGTGCGAAAAATTGAGGCTAGTTTATACTTAGTGACCTATAAAAGGGTGGCGGGCTCTACCTTGTTTAGTAGATAAATTGTTAAGTGTTGGTTTCAACTCTTAACGCCTTACCTTTTCAAGGAAGATTTGCCTTTGTTGGCAATTCTGACGTTTTCTCTTTCTGCCTTACTAATCCTGGGGTTGCTGTCAAGCCGGGACTTGGTTTTTTAGTCATTGCCCGGACTACTCTAAAACTGAGGGTTTGAATAAAATGCACTATCAAGTTCATAATCAAAGGGTAACCCCATTTGCAAGTATTCATCCTGACGTTCTTCTTCTTCTTGTATTTTGCACGATAACTCAATTTCAGCACTTGAAGCCTCTTTATTGGTGTATAAGTCTAGTGCAATATCGGTTAGGTAGACTTTTACACGTGCTTTGAATTTTAATGCTGAAGATGAGTTTAGATTTGATGCCTTTACTCGAATAATTGTGTATTGGTCTTCTCTTATGACTTTAGAAAACTCGTTAGCGAGTGCTTCTGCTATAAAGTCTGAGCCGTTCTCGTCTATTTCAATTTCATAAGGCGTGAGTACTCGAACTCTGTCTGAACAGCCGTGTATCCTGCCTTTTATTGGTCGGTATCCAGTGTCTTTGGATACGTATTTCAGAACATAGGCGCTTGCACTCTTGATGTCACGTAGTTTGTGAATATCTGTGCTGTTTGGGTCGTTGTGTCCGTGACTCCGTGTAAATTCTCGTACATAATCAAGTTTATCAACATGCTTATTCCAAGTACCACGCAAAGTAATAGCATCAATGTAACTATCAATGATAAGGTGAAAATGAATATTTCCGTTCTTCTGGCTTTCAGCTCTCCAAAAGTAGTTCCAAACATCGTGAGTACGACGTAATTCTTGAATGAATGGAATGAGTATTTTCCTTTTGATTTCGTTATCATCATGTATTTGTTTTGATGGTAGGGTGAGTGTTACAAATGTTAAATACGGTTTTTTCTTCGCATTGTGCCTATGCGGACTAGTTCTAATTATATCGACTGACTGTATCCAAGTGCTTAGATACTTGCGGACTGTACTCTTTGTCTTTGGAGACATAAAGCCATTGTATTGGCCACGTGTTAGATTGACCTCATTTAGTTTTTGTTTCTCGGTTCTTGGGGGCCAATCATATTTATGATCGTATATTAAAAGATAGTCGTTTGAATAGCGGAGAACTGAAACCTTAAATCCGTTGTGCATAGGGCTTATTATTTTGTAGAATGGGAGGTTAGATAAATCAA
>CAZZML010000453.1:0-3038 GCA_964654735.1 uncultured Roseivirgaceae bacterium
TTGTTCTTGTTACCTGGTTAGGTTTAAAAGTTAAAACCCAGTTCATCTTACCTATATTAAAAAGGGAAACTGATTTTACTAAAAGTAAAGACGGTTACCCAGAAAATGAACGCAGATCATAATTACAAATAATAAAACGTTTGCTTTAATCATCTAAATTAGTATTAAAAATTTGTAGATACTCAGACAGAAGGCTATACAGCGAAGCTTTCTATTTACCGATTATATGGGTATATTTGGCAGACCGGCCCTAATGTTAGATTTTTTTCTAACACAATTTGTTTTTTAATGTACAATCCATATCACACTTTTAATATTTATTTTAATAATGGAGCTCCACCGATGACTTATAACATCGACAAAACAATTGCGAAAACCATCCTAACATTAGCGTTGGGTTTCTCGCTTTTATCATTGCCTACCATGGCATCTGCAGCGATTATTTTCTCTCAGGGATTTGATCCTTCAAGCTTTGGAGCAAATGGACCCAGCGACATTGGTTCAAGTAGTCAAAGAGCAGATAACTTTTCTATTACGCAAGATAATATTCTGGGTTCAATTAGCTGGCAGGGAATATACATCGGCACCAATACAACGCCAGCCGCCGATAACTTCACCCTTAGAATTTTCGCTGATAGTGGTAATAATACTACGCCGTCACAAACACCTTTTTGGAGTGAAAACCTGGTAAACACTGTTAACCGTACTGTCAACGCCATAACTGTCAATGGACAAAATTTTGATTTATATACTTATGATGCAACATTATCTGCAGATGTTAGCCTGATAGCAGGAACAACCTATTGGCTGTCTATCGTAAACGATACTTCTAATGATTCGTTAAATAATTGGAATTGGGCCGCTTCTTCAACAGGTGGCTCAGCTGCTAACAGGGCAATAGATAGTGACACCTGGGTAGCAGGTAATGGCACTTTTCAGTTTCAGCTGTCTGCTGTTCCTGTTCCTGGTGCAATCTGGTTTTTAGGCAGTGGCTTGCTAGGACTGGCTTTTTCCAAAAGAAATCAAAAAAGATTAGCTTAAAAAATTCCAGACCGAGGATTTGAGCTGTTGGGTTGAATGTTCTTCAAAAGATACAAAGAGAAACAATTCATCCGCAATATCCAACAGTTCTATAATCCACCAACACCAATATAGAGAGAGACTATTACATTAAAGGGCAATGTACCTGAATCCAGCTTAACCAGATTTAATGTTACTTCGCTATTTTCATGTTTAGACGTAATCCTGTCGTCCATACTGTAACTATAACTTCCCATACGATTCACAAGCGACTTGAAACGCTTTGAGGCGAATTCACTGTGCAATATCTTTTCTGCATTTAAGTCATTGAAAAATTGATTCCATTCTGGCGTTTTTTTCAATGTGCTACCCAGTCTCTTCGAAGCCACATCAATGGGTACACCTTCTGGTAATAGCACTGTAACGGTCAAGTTGTATATCAAACAATGCTTTTGTTCAACAACAATAATACTACCATCCTGCAGTTGCTGAATATAGCGCCGAATAGTTTCTTTGCTATACGGGTCAGTTAATCCAGACAAAGTAAGTACTTGTTGCTGCCCAACTAACATAATTGATTCAGTAAGGTCTTTCATCTCAATCTTGCATGGCTCTGCGTAAGCATTAAAGCTGAGAAGAAAAAAGACGAGTGGCCAGTGCTTGCTCATGATTGCTTGCTCCTATACATGTCTATTTTTAAGGCAAAGACTTTCTATCAGGTGTGACTTCAATATGCCAACATGTGTTTGATTTTTTCGTCTCATCAATCAATTTATCAATATAGCCTTTGGCTTGTAAATCGCTTAATGCCTTGGTGAATTTTTCGATACTAAAAGCTTTCCCACAAACCGCCCTTGTTGAATTAACACCGATGTCAATGATATTCAAAGTTTTATATTGGCTTGTCGTAATCACATGCTTGGACGTTCTACGTCCTTTTTTCAACAATTCTTCAATTTTCTCCTTCATTAGCTTGATAATTTTAGACTCTGGAAGTGATTGATTGTCCTTATAAACTTTCAGCACTTCATCCCCAGTAGATCCATATAACTTAAACTGCCCCTTTAAATTTTTCTTAGCATTTTTATACATGATACGTGCTTGCTCATCTGGCATCCGGATCGTACTGGTTATAACAGCCTGTGGCATATCAGCATTTTGCAACGCCAACTGAATAACAGAAATAGCATAGCTGGAAACAATTTGTTTTGAAGAAGGAAGGCTTGACGAGTAAGTTACTTTGACGGACTTGATTGAAGTGACTGTCGTCTTAGTGAAGCCAGGTGTAATTTTAAGTACTGTGATTGTTCGTCCATTCGGATCTACACGGCCGTCGGGCTGAGTCATCTTAACTATAGCTTTCTGAAAAGCTTCAATTCGTTTGATAGTTTTTAAACCTAACACGCCATCAATTACTAAGAAGATAGAATATCCTATTACATTATGTCGGTTGAGTAATTGCTGAACGACTCTTACGTCAGACAGCCTGTTAGTCCCATTGTGTCCTACCGAGGAAAAAATAATATTTCGAGGCACCACTTCAGATGATTTTTCAAATGTACCTTCATAACTTGGCCTAAAAGAAGTGGAAAGACCTGCCGTTCTACTTATCAAATTGGTATTAACATGCATCCCAATTACTCCTGGAATTCGAGTATTCCCCATAACATTACCTAAGTAAAAGAGAGTTAGTCCCAAGCTTATACTCTAGTCCAAATAATTTAGCAAAATGAATTCAACCTTTTCTGAACACGTATAACCTTCAGTTACTTTATAAGTCATTGAAAATCATTTAATAACGAAAACTCAATTTCAAGACTCATCCTCATCTACATTAAGTATTAATGTTCAAACCCTTACAAACAAGCCATTAAAGTGACTGAATCTCGAAGGTAATTAACAAGATCTATTACTGTCCATCATTTTTTATGCCTAAATTTAGGTAGATACACTTCACCCTCTACTTTCCTTAACTGTCTCATAAGCTTTCCTGATTTTTTGAGTCTTCTCCTTGGCAA
>CAZZML010000454.1:0-3030 GCA_964654735.1 uncultured Roseivirgaceae bacterium
TCCGTTGCACTACGAAATGACGTTCTTTAAGTTTTTAGCAAATAGCAACATGTCCATATTAGATAATACAAAAATGCTGTATTAGTTAGAACTTAGCCTTAATTATTAACCTTAACAAATTTCAACAATTTTAGTTAAAAGAAAAACTACTAATAGGTCATATCAAAGCTGAATTTTATTTTAAGGAAAGGAAAAAACTTTAAAATCAAATGTGAAATCTTTGAGCAACTTTGTGCAAAGCTTTGTGTTCCTTTGTGAAACAGCTATTACACGGAGTGCCGCAAAGAATACACGGAGATACACAAAGAAAAATAGCTTTCCATTTTCAACCGCTGTATTAGTTAGAACTTAGCCTTAATTATTAACCTTAACAAATTTCAACAATTTTAGTTAAAAGAAAAACTACTGTAAATCAGTACTAATAACAGCAAAATAGTGTATTTTAGGTAGTATTAACAATAACTTGTGAAGTTAGCTATTATTCCTTTTTTATCGGTTTTGCTACTACTTTTTTCCTGCAACAGAACGGTTAATGAACCTGTGCTTCCATTTAATGTTTCCGGTAGTGTTTTAGATAACGATGGGTTAGGTGTAGAGGCAGTAAAAATGCACTTTGGAGCAGATGATTTTACACTTACAGATTCTATCGGCCATTGGGTTATCTCTGGTTTGGTTGGAGGACATACCATAACGCCAAAAAAAGAAAACTATACATTTGATCCACCTCAAATTATAATTGACTCCACAGAAAGCAATATCTTATTTATTGCTACTGACACAACTATTGCCCCACCCTTAGAATATGAGGTAAGAGTATATAATTGGTTTAAAAATTTACAACTCCCAAATGGTTTATTAGAAAGCTCCGAAAACAGCAATATTATATCTCTTTATGATAATGCTCTGGCGGCACTTGTGTTTATATCTTATGGCGATTTTGAAAGGGCAGAAAAGATATTTGATTTTTTTAAAGCCAGGATAGATACTGAACTATTACCAGAAAATGGCGGATTCTCACAATTTAGAAATAGAAATGGTAACCCAAACAACCATAGGTGGATGGGTGATAACGCTTGGTTATTAATTGCATTAAACAATTATGTTTCGGTAACAGGTAGCACTGAGTATCATAGGCTTTCTGAAGAAATTGAAAATTGGCTACGCTCTTTGCAAGATTCTGATGGCGGATTGTGGGGTGGTTTTAATAGCGACAACACCCAAATACATAAAATTACGGAAGGGAATATTGATGCATTTAATGCTGTTTTAAATTATGACACTTTCCATGTTAAGTTGTTAAACTATTTAAAAAACGAGCGTTGGGATACAGTAGAACAGCTCTTAATAGCCTGGCCCGGAAATCAACAATATTTATTCGCCCTAGATTTACACCCTTGGGGCTATTGCATATTTGAAGATTTTCCGGTAGCTGTACTGGCAAAAGCCAGCAGGTATATAACTACAAAAACTTCCACTGTGCTAAACAAGCAAATTACCGGCTATTGCTTTGATATTGATAAAGACGTTGTTTGGCTGGAAGGAACCGGGGAAATGATTGTTGCTTTTCAGCATGCAGGCCAAAATACCGAAGCGGAATACTACACAGCGGAATTAGAAAAAATGATTCTTGAGAGTGCCATGTTTTCTAACTCGGCAGGCTTGCCATATACCACCAATTTTGGAACACATTACGGAGATTCCGAACTGTGGAAAGGTGCGGATATTAATCCAGCTATTTCTTCAGGTGCCTGGTATTTATTTGCAAAAAATAAGTTTAATCCGTTTAGTACAGGAAGAACTAAAAATATCCCTGAGGCAGATAAGTTTTGGAAAAATTAGTGTCTAATATGTTAACTATCTTTTTTGCATACGCTTTGTTACACAGTAATGAAAACAAGCCATATTGTTAAAAACTATGTTAGTGGCTGGCATTCTCACCATTCATAGATAATATTTCTTCAACTATCTTATCTGAAATTCTAAAATCCGTTTTTAACAATAAGTCAATCAATGGTTTTACTCTTCCAATTATTGCCATTTGTTTTGCTTTATGAATAATTCCAAGTGCACCAGTTATTCTAAAATTTAATCTTACTGCAAGTTTCCTTGCCTTCAAATCATCCAATAACAGCAATGTGTTATCAAGTTCATTTGCAAGAGCAATTGCACTTGCTTCTCCTAAATCTAGCTGTGTTTTAAGAAAATTCTGGTATTTTTTATCTGTTACAGATTGAACCTTAATCCAATTTGGTAATTCTTCTCCAAATTCTTTTGCAATTTCAGGGGTAGTGAGAAGTTTTCCGTAAACTTTTTCAAGTAAATCAAAATGACCAATCTTATAAAAGAGAATCAGGGTACTCGTATCTGGTATTACAATTTTAGGCATTTGCTATATCTGAATGTAAATCTGAAACTGAATCACTAAATACAGAAACTCCATAGTGCCCAAGTAACTCTATAAATGTTCTCTTTGTCAATCCAGCTAGCTGAGCAGCCTGACCTGATGAAAGTTTGCTATCTTCATATAGTTTTGTTGCAACTATCATTGAAAAGTCAAAATCCTTTAAATCAACATCATCTGGTATATTTATTTGTATTGTTCTCATCATTTATACTTTTTAACAAAAATACAAAATCTAAATACTAATTTGAAAAATTGTAATCCTTGGATTCGCAATCCTCCAAGGATTTGTTCTGAAAGTAAGCAACTTACCGCTAGTATGTAGCACTCAATTAAGTGAACCCTTGAAGGATTATTTTATTGCATTTCAATATTGTACAGAATCACTTACCATTTTAGGGTAATACTTTCCCAGAGCAATTGTATCTTACAATAATATGGCTTGTTTGTTAAAATTTTCAACACTCTAAGAATTATTTTCTGACATTTTTTCATCCTCCCCTTTAACCCGCTTTATGCAAACAGTAGAAATTTTATAAAGCACAAAGCAGGCTATTCCTGCTTCAGACTAGTCAGGTCAGACGATAGTCCATAGCCGTCAGGCTAAGCTCATAAGTGTTTCATAATGA
>CAZZML010000455.1:0-3025 GCA_964654735.1 uncultured Roseivirgaceae bacterium
TAAAATACGAATTGGTTGCGTGAAACAACGTTCGCTCCATTACGGCCGGTGAAAGGTCGGCAGCAGCCCCTGCATTTTGGAAAAAGGTTACTTCGTAATTTTTAATTTTTAAGTCTTTGGTTAATCCAATTTTATAATCGGCACTGTAAGGGTGGCGTTTGCCTGTCATGCGCATATCATCCATTCGGTGCAGCACTAATTTGATGGGGATATGCAATAGTTGAACTCCTAAAGCCGCCATTATTGCCCACGGTGTTGCCTGGTCTTCTTTGCCTCCAAAACCACCACCTAAGCGAACAACATCTACTTCAATAGTGTGCATTCCTACGTTTAACACTTTGGCAGCCGCTCGTTGCACAGCAGTTGGTCCTTGTGTGGAAGAAGAAATTTTGATATTCCCACTTTCCAATGGCTGGGCATAAGCTCCTTGGGTTTCGATGTATAAATGCTCTTGTCCGTTAATTTCCACTTTACCTTCGAATACATGGTCGCAATCGTTCCAGGCATCAGTAGTATTGCCTAAGTTAAAAGTTCTGGGAGGAAAGATAAGCAGCCCTTTTTGCTGAGCCACCCGAGGATCGGTAATCACTTCCTTTTCTTCGATGTCAATCTCAATAAGGGTGCGAGCTTTGAACCCAATATGTTCCGATTCGGCTATGATTAACGCAATAGGCTGCCCTTGAAAATGTACTTCCTTGGAAGCAAACAGCTCTTCATCAGCAAAAATACCTCCAATCTGGTTTTCGCCTGGAATATGTTTGTGAGTTATAATGTCAATTATTCCAGGCAAGGCTAAGGCCTTGGTGTAATTTACCGAAACAATTTTGCCGTGTGCTAAAGGCGAATCGAATACCACACCATAGGCAGTACCTTGAATGGTAGGAATGTCATCTATATAAATTGAGTTACCTGTAACATGGCCTTTTGAATCTATATTCCTCATATTAATGACGTAAGAGTAATTTGACTCGAAAATAATTTAATAAAATGCGCATAGAATAATTGGCGCAGTAAAAGTCGCTTATAATCCTCTGTGCCTCGTATATCACTCATCGGGCTTATTTCTACCTGCATAATTTCGTTGGCCTCCTTAATAGTGGAAGGAGATAATTCTTTGCCTTGCAAATACGTAACTGTTTTGCTTAGATAGGTAGGAATTGGGCCAATGCCACCTGCTGATAAGTGAACGCTTTCTATAACATTTTCAACCACATTGATTTGAATAGCTGTGTTTACACTGGCAATATCTAAATGAATACGTTTGCTTACTTTTTCCAAATTGAACTTTGTGTTTTCAACAGGAATTGCAAACGATATTTCCCTAATAATTTCTGCTTCCGTCTTATCGAGTTGCTTATAGCCTTTGTAAAAGTCTTTAAGGTCTATTGTTCTACTCTTATCGTTTTCAGTAAGTGTAATTTGTGCATTTAAAGCTAGAAACAACGCAGTGAGATCACCAATGGGGGACGCATTTACAAAATTGCCGGCAATGGTAGAAATGTTGCGAATAGGAGTGGAGGATACCAATTTAATATGAGCCTTTAAATTGGGTATTAACTCTTTAAGTTCTTCAGATGTTTGCAACTCACTTACTGTAGTAGCTCCACCGATTATGCAAATTCCATTTTTAAAGTTAATGTAGTTGAAATCGGCTTGTTGTGCTGTTGAACTAATGTTTTGTTCTATCAGGTTATCAGGTTGCTGCACATATAAATCGGTGCCGCCTCCAACAAGCTTATTCCTGTAATTAGCTTTTTCAGGAAGCTTTAATGTGCTGATTAGTTGAGGGATATTCTTGAAATAAGCTGGAATGAACTTGTTTTCAATTAGCCAGTTAATGGGTGTGTGTTTATTTTTATTTACCAATAAATTATTGATATTATGAGCAGCTCGCTCAATGGATTTATACCCAGTACAACGGCAAATATTGCCATCTATAGAAGCAATGGCTTTGCTTTTAGCAGGAGCAGTTTCTGTAAGGCAATAGTTAGAAAGAGCGACCACAAACCCGGGCGTACAAAACCCGCATTGCGTAGCCGATTCGTTCACCATTTCTTGTTGTACGGGGCTGAGGCCTTTTATATTGAGCCCCTCAACTGTAACCACATGCTTGCCTGCAATGTTGGCGATAGGGGTAAGACAGGAAGTTGCCTGCATATACTTCATCTTGCCATTAATTAAACTGCCAATAAGCACAGTGCAAGCTCCACAATCACCCTCACGACAGCCAATTTTACTACCTTTTAAATGCTGATCATAACGGATATAATCAACTAATAAAGAGCCAGTAGGCTTGCCAGTAGCTACTTTTTTATTGTTTAAAATAAACTCAATCATTAATATTCTTCTTTCCGGTTGCTTTCTGTCCATGCGGTAAAAGCCTCTTGGGCTTCATCTCTCAGCAGTTGAATTGTGGGCAATTTCCGGCTGCTTACAGGTTGCTCAATTTCATTATAAATAAAATTGTCATCAAAGTTGATTTCTGCAGCATCCTGCTTGGTGTTAGCATAATATATTTTGGATGGACGTGCCCAATAAATGGCTCCCAAACACATTGGGCAAGGCTCGCAACTACAATAAATATCGCAATCATCAAGTTGAAAGGAACCTAGCTCTTTACAGGCATTTCGAATAGCCACTACTTCAGCGTGGGCCGTGGGGTCGTTTGAGGTGGTGACTTCGTTAGCACCTCTGGCAATAATTTTTCCATCCTTTACAATTACAGCTCCAAAAGGGCCTCCTTTGCCTGATTGTACGTTTTCAACGGAAAGCCGAATGGCTTCGCGCATAAATTTTTTCTGCTTATTCATCCAGTTAATTATTGGGGTGCAAATTAACAAAATTGAGAGGGAATATATTATTCCATTGTAATTTTTCGGATAGTAAAAGTACTGGATTAGTAGTGATACTAAGAGCCTTCTCAGAAGTTACCTATACATTTGTACTTGTTCTTTTTTCGCCAATTTTGTTATAACCTTAAATCCGCAAGGAACTTTGGTTACTACTCAGCTAACTACATGTAATA
>CAZZML010000456.1:0-3022 GCA_964654735.1 uncultured Roseivirgaceae bacterium
TCAGAATTAAAAACAACAACAATTGATTATATCAATAACCTCGATTGGGTTATTGAAACCATTTATTTACCAGTAATAGATTAAACTAATAATTATGTCAAAACTCAAAACAACACTCGCAATTTTTGCCTTTTTATGGGTCGGAAACTTTAATTCCAATGCCCAAACCGATTCGCTATGGACTCTCCAACGCTGTATTGAATATGCTTTAGAGCATAATCTCACAGTTCAGAATCAACAGTTAAATGTGAATTTGAACGAAGTCAACTTTCAACAATCTAAGCTAAACTTAGCACCAACTTTAAATGCAAATGGTGGTTATGGCTTAAACTGGGGTTTGTCGATTAACCCGGCAACAAATATTGCTCAAAAGCAACAGCAGTCTAGTGGTAATGCAGGCCTTAGTGCTAGTTGGGTGCTTTTTAGTGGTGGAAGAAATATTAGAACTATCCGTCAAAACAAAGCACTTTTAGAAAATGGAGAAAATGATTTAGAAAAGATTAAAAACGATGTAATTCTTTCCTTAATTACTTTTTACACCAATGTTATTTTTAACGAAGAACTTTTGAATAATGCACAAAAACAATACAACTCTACTAAATCGCAGTTAGAACGAACACAAAAGCAAGTAGCAGCAGGTTCGTTACCTAGATCGGCCGAGCTAGATTTAGTTGCACAATTAGCAAATAATGAGCTAAATGTAATTAATGCGGAGAATAACCTTCAAATTTCGTTATTGCAATTAAAACAATCAATGCTATTACCTGGGAATGCTAATTTAGGTGTTATCATCCCTGAGATTGAATTAGATAGCAGTATGCTGGCTAATATTAACGCACAACGTATTTATAAGGAAGCAGAACAAAAAATGCCAGAAATTAGAAGTGCAGATGGGCAAATAGCCGCTGCGGAAATTGGCATTGATGTGGCTAAAGGTAGTTACTACCCTAGCCTTAGGTTAAATGCAGGGGTTAATACGAATTACTCTTCTATTCTTGCAGATCGAGGTCGATTTGAAGGAACTGGCACTTTTACTGATGTACCCATCGGTTTTGTTGGCACATCAAGTGGGGGCACTCCAGTTGTTGCGCCTGTTGAAAACCGAAATGCTTTGGATTATCCAACAGGACAGCAATTGGGAGATAACTTTGGACAGTTTGTAAGCTTAAATTTAAGTATTCCTATTTTTAATAATTATCAAGCAAATGCGGCTGTACAACGTGCAAAAATTACTAGAGAGAGGGCAGTAGTTCAGGCACACCAAGCAAGGCAAGTGCTACGACAAACTATTGAAACAGCGAGCACCGATGCATTGAGTGCTGCAAAATCTTATGTTAGTTCTTTTAAAAGAGTAGAAGCCCAAGAAGAGTCGTTCAGGGCAACAGAACAGAGATTTCAAAATGGTGCTGCTAATTATACAGAATACCAAGTAGCAGAAAATAACCTATTTCAGTCAAAATCTGATTTACTAAGAGCCAAATACAGTTTTATTTTCAGATTAAAAATACTTGATTTTTATCAAGGCAAACCAATTGAACTATAACCGAAAAATTTTATACCTAAATTATGGCTAACCAGAAAAAGAAATCTAATAAAATTATATACATACTGCTGGGTGTATTGGTACTGCTAGTAGTACTAGTAATAGTGCTTAAAAAATCTAGTAAAAAGGAAATTGAAGTTTCCATAAGTACCCCTAAAACCCTAACCATTGTAGAAAAAATTAGTGCTTCGGGTATGGTGCAACCTGTAAATGAGGTAAAACTTAGCCCTGATGTAGCTGGCGAAATTATTGAATTGCATGTAGAGGAGAGCGATTCAGTTACCAAAGATCAGCTATTGGTGAAAATTAGACCAGACAATTATATATCATTCGTTCAAAGGGCGGAAGCAAGCCTAAACCAGCAAAAAGCCAATTTGCTTTCTGCAAAATCGAATTTAGCAAGAACAGAAGCAACTTTTGAGAGAGCCAGGCTTGATTATGAGCGTAATAAAAAACTGTATGAGCAAGATGTAATTTCCACTTCTGAATGGGAGCTTTCTAAGCAGAACTTTAAAATTGCTCAGAATGATCTTGAATCTGCAAAAGCATCAGTACAAGCATCAGTATATGTGGTTAAAAGTAGTAAGGCGGCCTTGGAAGATGCCCTGGAAAATTTGCGTAAAACAGCAGTTCTATCACCCATCAGTGGCACAGTTTCAAAACTAGATGTTAAAGAAGGCGAGCGAGTGGTTGGAACTTCGCAATTTGCTGGTACCGAAATGCTTCGTATTGCAGATTTAAATAATATGGAAGTTAGGGTTGATGTAAACGAAAACGACATCATTCGGATTAGTATAGGAGATACTGCAATTATTGATGTAGATGCCTATACACATTTTGGGAAAAAGTTTAAAGGTGTTGTTACCCAAATAGCGAATACAGCAAAGGGTAAAGCATCTGCAGATGCAGTAACCGAGTTTGAAGTTAAGATTAGAATACTCCCATCTTCTTATGCCGATCTAAAGGCGGAAGGAAATCACCATCCGTTTAAGCCGGGAATGACGGCTAGTGTTGATATCATAACTAAAACTAAAGCCAATATAAGAACAGTGCCTTTGGCTGCTGTTACCGTACGAACTAAAAGTGAATTAGAAGAGTCGAATTCTGAGGATGAGGAGGATGAAACTAATTCCGAAGGAGACAGTAATAAAAAGGACAAAAAGTCTAATGAAGAAGAAAAGAAGATAGAGCTAGTATTTGTAAATGATAATGGAGTTGCTAAGGTAGTTAAAGTAGAAACTGGAATTAGTGATTATGAAAATATTGAAATTATTAGTGAACTAAGTGATTCAGCCGAAGTTATTATAGGGCCATTTATAGCGGTTTCCAAACGGCTTAAAGAAGGAGATTTAGTAAAAGAAGCAGAGAAGAAAAGATCAAAGAAATCTAAAAAATAGATTTCTGGTTAAAGTTAAGATTGGTTATTTTGGCTAAGTTCTAACTAGGACAGCATTTTTGTATTATCTAATATGGACATGT
>CAZZML010000457.1:0-3015 GCA_964654735.1 uncultured Roseivirgaceae bacterium
CATTTAGATAATTGTTTGTGAAAACGACTTGATTTATTACTTACTTTTTTTGCAGTCCTTATTAGCCAGGGTTTTTTTAGCCAGTTTTTTCTTTTGTACCCAGTATGGCCTTCATGATATGCAAGATAAAGTTTGTGTGTATCCCACTTAGAAATTCCAAGCGTTTGATGACTGAGTGAGCAATACCAACCTATGAAATCGCTCGCATCATAAAAATCGTCTCTATCAGCACTCCAATGACTTTCCTTATGATCTAAATAGTCTTCCCAGGTAGCGTCAATAGCTTGGGCGTAGCCATAAGCACTACTGGGTCGAAACCAGGGGATAATTCCTAACAGCCATTGTCTTGGAGGCTTGGCATCGGCAACAAATTGAGACTCTTGATACATTATTGCCATATTAACATGGATAGGGACGCCCCATTTTTCAGAGGATTCTTTTGCTTCGGCATACCAGTCCTTTTTTTCTTTAAAAACCTTACATATATTGTTAATATTATTGGGTGTTGTAGTTGTACATGCAGAAATTAACAAAGCAATACAGAAGCTCATTTTAGATATATTTATTTTCATAGTTAAAAAAAATGCTATTTGCTTTAAAGAAATAAAGATAATTTTTTTTTAAGCACTATAATTTGCTGTATGGACGTTTTAGAATTAATTATAGAGAGTATCCCATGGCAGAAGTAAAAAGATCTTATCGGAAAAATTTAACTTCATTTGGACTCATTTATTTGGGTAGAAAAGAATTGGAAATTTCAGTTAGGAATCTTTCTATTACTGGGTTATTGGCTGAAGTTGAAGATAATGCTGCAATCAGTAATATTAAGGATGTTTTTCAGTCTATCAAGTTATCTCCAACCATTGATATTTATCTTGAAGAAATGCGTATTGCAGGGGAGGCTGAAATAGTAAGAGCTGACATGATTGATGGCCAGGTCTATTTAGCGATTGAATTTAGGAATGTTTATCATAATGTAGAGGATGTACTTTATAAAAGGAAGGCATACAGAAAAAATATGACAGCGCCTGGAAAGATTATTTTTAATAAAAAGAAATATACATTCAATACTAAAAATGTTTCCGTTGATGGGTTGATGATTCATTTAAAAGAAAAACTAGAGATTGAATCCGGTACCATTACAATCTTTGATTTTAAACGATTGCAGTTAAGAGGAGAGATTAAGGTCATGTGGGTTGAACACTGTGAAGATGATTCCACTTTGATGGGGTTGCAGTATCTTCATATGGAAAAAGAAGATATGAAAGGGGTTCCTCGCTTTGCACCTAGAGTTTCAGAAGAAGCAGTTACATTTTAATAAAAATTTCAAGGGATTTGATATACTTCACATTGTTTCTTATACAGACAATATAGCAGTCTATTTTTGCCCATATCCATGCGAGTAAAAGTTAAGCGATAAAAAAACCTGTATCGGGGACTGTACGGAGTATTTATACTCTGCTTCTTCAAAATACAACCCTTATCATCGGTTATATGCAATATAAAATTCGCTATTATCAAATTTTATTTTTTACCTCCACTTTATCCCAGTTTCTAGAGCCTGTAGTGTCATAATATGAGTTTTTTGACAAAATGGCGATGGGAGCTAGCTTCACCTTTAGCTGGAGTATTGTTAACCTTAGCTTTTGCCCCATTCAATTATTCATATTTAGCAATTATTTCCCTGGTGTTTGCTTTGTTATCATGGATAGCAGTAAAGCCTTACAGAGTTGCAATTCGTGGCTATCTTTATGGGTTGGGATTGTTTGGATCGGGTATTTCCTGGGTATATATCAGTATTCATGATTATGGCGGTGCTCCAGTATTTGGATCCGTTTTATTGACTCTGTTGATTGTTTGCTTTTGGGCATTATTTCCAGCTTTAACCGCTTATCTTTCTGTCAAGTTAACAGGGACACAGAATAAAAATAAGTTAATCTGGGTTTTCCCTTTAGTGTGGGTTTTAGTCGAGTATTTTCGAGGCTATAGCTTGCTAAATGGATTTCCCTGGTTACAAATTGCCTACACTCAGCTTGAAACGCCATTACAAGGATTTGTACCCATTGTCGGTGTATATGGAGTAGGTTTTTTATTAGCGATGACTGCATCGCTTATTGTCGCGGGGCTTAACAAAATAATAAAATACCAACACAGCGTTATTATAATAATGGTGTTATGGGGGCTTGGTGTTTATTTACAATATGTTCAATGGACTAAGCCTGCTGGAGAGGCTATTAAAGTCACCCTTATTCAGGGGAATGTAGATCAAGATAAAAAATGGTTGCCAGAATACAGAATTAAAACCATGGCAAGTTATCAGAAAATGACAATACAGAACTGGGACTCAGATATTATTATCTGGCCTGAAACTGCTATTCCTGCTTATTTTTCTCAAGTAAAAGAAGTTTATTTGGATCCCCTTTCTGTACAGGCTAAAAAGCATAATACTGATGTGATAGTCAGTTTGCCTTCTAAAGGTAAAAATAATGAATATTATAATACGGTGTTAACGCTAGGTAATCACTCTGGGCGTTACCATAAAAACCATTTGTTACCTTTTGGAGAATATTTACCCTTGCAGCCTCTTTCAGGCTTTGTTCTGGATTCGCTCAATATAAAACTGGGAAGCTTTACTTCGGGGGGGGATAATCAAAAATTGCTTATAGCAGGAGGGTACCCGTTTGCCACCTCAATCTGCTATGAGGATGCATTTGCTGAAGAAGCTATTCGATCGTTGCCTGAAGCAGCATTTTTGGTGAATGTGACTAACGATGCCTGGTTTGGAGATTCAATTGAGCCACATCAGCATATGCAGCTGGCACAAATGCGTGCCCTGGAAACCGGACGATTTATGTTAAGGACGACAAATACAGGGGTTACGGCAATTGTTGCGCCAGATGGGACTATTGTTAGCAAAGCTCCTTTGTTTAAAAAAACGGTGTTGAAGGGACAGATTTTTCCAATGACTGGAATGACACCTTATGCCAGGATGGGGGATAAAGTTATTCTGTTTTT
>CAZZML010000458.1:0-3008 GCA_964654735.1 uncultured Roseivirgaceae bacterium
TTAAAAAAAATAAAAAAACGTGAGTAAAGAAATGAATTAATAGAGGTTCCCTAAACATAAATGCATACAACAGCTCACATAATTACCATTGGCGATGAAATACTTTACGGGCAAATTACAGACACCAACACCCAATGGATGAGCAAAGAGTTGGATGCCATTGGTATAAAAGTTACCCAACGTTTAACAATAGGTGATTTAAAAGAGGAAATTCTTGCTACGCTTAGATATTCTGAAGAAAAAGCAGATATTGTGCTAATTACAGGGGGACTTGGTCCCACTGAAGATGATTTAACTAAGCCTTGTTTAGCAGAGTATTTTGGAGTTAAATTGGTGCTAAGCAAAGAGGCATTAACCCATTTAACAGCTCTTTTTAAGCGATTCAAGCTTGAGCTCACTCCCACCAATAAATTGCAAGCTCACTTACCTACAAATTGCCTGATGCTGCCAAACGAACTAGGCACTGCTCCGGGCATGTGGTTTTATGAGAATAATACGGTTTTTATTTCTATGCCTGGAGTGCCTTTTGAAATGAAAGGCTTAATGAAAACCTCGATCCTCCCTAAACTCAAAGAACAATTCGACCTCCCTGTAATCTACCATAAAGTAGTGAGAACCATTGGCATTGGAGAATCATGGTTGGCCGACAAAATAAAGCCTTGGACAGATGCCCTACCTTCCTCTATTAGCTTAGCTTATTTACCCAGTTTAAGAGAAGTTAAATTGAGACTTACCTCATCGGGAAAAGACTTAGAAACTCTACGAAGAACAGTTGATAAGCAAATAAACAAGCTAAAAGAATATGCAGGCAAGTACATCTATGGCTATGATTTTGACAGTATTCAATCTGTAGTTGGTGAGTTATTAACATCAAAAAATGAAACTATTTCCACAGCCGAAAGTTGTACAGGTGGTCATTTAGCACATCTCATTACTTCAGTTCCGGGCAGTTCCAGGTATTATAAAGGCGGTGTAATCTCATACATTAATAAAATAAAGCAAGAACAATTAGGTGTAAAGGTCAAAACATTAGAGACTTATGGTGCCGTAAGTGAGCAAACTGTGATAGAAATGGCCGAAGGCATCCGCACTAAATTTAAAACTACTTATGGAATAGCTACAAGCGGCATAGCCGGCCCGGATGGAGGCACAACTGAAAAACCGGTTGGCACTGTGTGGATTGCACTGGCAACTCCAACTAAAACCCATACAAAACTTTATTCTTTAACAAAGGATAGAACGCTCAATATAGAGGCCTCTTCCAAGTCGGCCTTGGTCTTTGCCTGGCAAACTTTTATACAAAATAGTTGAGTTATAGCCCGATTATAGTAAATTTGTCAATATAGAAAAATGCCCTAAATAACTATTTTTAAGCATAATATGGCAGTTTTTACAAACTAAAGAAGATTGTTCTTTGCAGAACCTAATTTTTAGTAGATTGTTAAGATGTAAATGCAAAATTTAAAATTTAACCAAGCAGTACTATGGCTTCAGTCGAGTTGTTAATGCCAAAAATGGGAGAAAGTATTATGGAAGCCACGGTGCTAACCTGGCTAAAAAGCGAAGGCGATACCATTGAGCAAGACGAATCTGTGCTCGAAGTAGCCACCGATAAGGTAGATACTGAAGTTCCTTCAACACATGGTGGTGTTCTTACTCAAATCTTAGCCCAAGATGGAGATGTAGTACCGGTTGGCGCTCCTATTGCTATCATCACTACAGAAGGTGAAGATTCCCCCACAACTACTGCTCCAACAACAGAAAAGGTGGCAGTCCCTGCTGCGCAACCTGTGGTGGCAGAAGCAACCACATCAGTAACAACTTCACTTGAAAAACCTGTTTCGGGTAGATTCTATTCTCCATTAGTAATGAATATTGCAAGAGAAGAAGCCATTAATATGGCTGAATTGGAACGAATTCCAGGCACGGGAAAGGAAGGACGTGTTACCAAAAAAGATATTTTAGCTTACGTATCTACAAGAACAAATGGCAATGGAGCCGTAGTGGCACCAATTGCTCCAGCTCCAGTAGTTGTTAAACCTATAGCTCCTTCAGCACCTGCCCCAAGTGCAACAGCTCCTAAACCTCAACCGGTTTCGGTAAGTGCTGGCGATGAGATGATAGAAATGGATCGAATGCGCAAGATGATCGCAGGTCGAATGGTAGATTCTAAACGTATTTCTCCTCACGTAACCTCATTTGTAGAAGCAGATATGACGGGTATTGTAAATTGGAGAAACAAAATTAAGAAAGAGTTTGAAGCACGCGAGGGTGAAAAAATGACCTTCACACCTATTATTATGGAAGCAGTGGTAAAAGCCATTAAAGATTTTCCGATGGTAAATATTTCTGTAGAAGGAGACAATATCATCAAAAAGAAAAACATCAATATAGGGTTGGCGGTCGCCCTGCCTTCAGGCAATTTAATTGTACCGGTGGTGCATAATGCCGACCAGTACAACCTGGCAGGGCTCGCAAAAAAAGTAAATGATTTGGCACGCAGAGCCAGAGATGGAAAGCTTACTCCTGATGATTTAGATGGAGGCACTTATTCTATTTCTAATGTGGGTTCATTTGGCAATGTAATGGGTACTCCTATTATTATGCAACCTCAAGTAGGCATTATGGCATTAGGAGCTATTGTTAAAAAACCTGCCGTAGTTGAAACAGCAGAGGGCGATATGATTGCTATCCGGCATAAAATGTTTCTTTCACACTCATACGATCATAGAGTGGTTGATGGTGCATTAGGAGGAAAAATGGTACGTAGAGTGGCAGATTACCTAGAAAATTTTGATATAAACCAAGCATTATAAATCTTGTTTCAACCAAGTAGTCGGCCTTCCCATACTGATGATTATTCAGAAGGGAGGGCTTTTTTACTCCTTTTGTATGGTTCCTTTTGTGTAAAAATAATGTAGAGGCTTATCAGTAGTTTTGTATTTTGTTCTCTACCCTGAATAATTCATGAATAATCTATTACGCATTCCAATTGCCAACCATTCAAG
>CAZZML010000459.1:0-3007 GCA_964654735.1 uncultured Roseivirgaceae bacterium
CGGCAAAGATTTCTCCGTTGCACTACGAAATGACATTCTTTAAGTTTTAACCCGGTTTAAGCAAATAGCAACATGTCCATATTAGATAATACAAAAATGCTGTCCTAGTTAGAACTTAGCCTTTTATTATAACATTTTTCAAAAAAAAAATAAGTCAATTACCTAACATAAATATCATATGCCGTAGATTCTTCATTCCCATTAATTAATAAGTTAATGGGCTCACCGTTTTTCCAAAGAGTGGCAATAAATTTAGAATTAACTTTCCTGCTACCAACAATGTAAACGTCTCCATCTTTGACAAAAAGAGAGAAGGATCGGGCAGAAAACGTTCCATCTGTAATTTCATTTACAATTCCATTTTTCCACAATTTTACTGTCTTAAAATCAAATCCTACAATATAAACATCATTATTATCTATAAATATGTCGTTTGCATATGCAGTATAACTACCATCAGTAAGTTCTGTAGCAACTCCGTTAACCCAAAGTTTTGCCACAGAGTTATGGTTACTGTTGTCTTCACGACCTACAATATAAACAGTATTATTATTAACAATAACTTTTTCTATATCAGCGTGCTTATTTCCTCCTGCTATTGTAGTGATTGTACCATTTACCCATAGTTTGGCTACTGATTTCGTGTTAATAAATTCATTAAAAGTGATATAGACATTATCCTCACTATCAACAAAGACTGATGTTGCACGTGCTGCATTTGAACCATTAGTTATATTGATCTGATTTCCGTTTTCCCATAAAACAGCCACCACTTTTGAATTTTCAATATAATAGCCAACAGCATATACTTTATTATCTTTTACGAAGATATCATTTAGAATTGCCGTTTTAGTACCATCAGAAAGTTCTGTGATTTCATCATTTTTCCAGTACTTTGCTGTATAATTATTATATGTAGCATTAACTTCTCCTCCTGCAACATATACATTGTTATTGTGAATGAATACTGAGTTAGCACTTCCGTATTGGGTTCCATCTGTTAAATTAGTTATTTCATCGTCAACCCATAGTTTTGCAATATGTTTGGGTGAATTATATTCTTCTATGGCAATAAAAATTTTTCCTTTTAATTCGGGTATTGGTTTGATATTATCATCTTTACAAGAACTGTTTATTAAAATACTTATAAGAATAAGAGATATAAATCTAATTTTTTTCATTTTTATTCTGAGTAACGATTACGCTATACTGCGTAGGGTTTTAATAGCACTAAAATTAATTACAAACGTATGGCTGACCAAACAACCACTAAACTTTAATTACCCACTGTGCCCCTATGCAGTTATAGCGAGTGTTGGGTGCAGGATTAATCATCTCTTTTTCCAATATTTCCATATTTCAGCTACGTCAATTGTCTGCTCTGATCCTTGAATATCTTTCAAGTTTATTAAAGGTACTTCAATTATATATTCATTTAATTCGATTTCAACTTTCAAATCAAACGACTCTTCAAAATTTGATAAATCTTCTGATAAATCTAGTACTTCAATCTCTTTTACCTCCCTTTTGCCATTTCGCTTCTTTAATTCTATTTTAGCTTTGAATGGAAATTCTAAATAATCTTGAGCATAATAATACCAGCTCATATTTTGCTCATAGATGTCTTTACTATCAACTAAGATTTCATCGTAAAGTTTATCGTCAAATATTTTATTTCTCTTGCATATTTGTTTCATTATTTCACTCTGACCTTTTTTAATTTTATTTCCCCCTCAACTTGGTTTAATTGCTGTTTAGTTGAATGTTTTTTGATTTTGCTATAAATCTTTCCACTTAAAGATTCATAACTGTCTCTCTTTAGCAAAGGAAGCACTTTTTCTGTAAATATTTCTTTACACTCTATTTTTGCTAACGACTTAATATAAGATTCGTTATAGTCTAAATTATTTGTAATCATCCATGTGCCATACTCATCGGCAAAAATAACATCTTCTCCATTTTCCATCTGATTTATTAGATCGAATAACAACTCGAAGCTACTAATTGCCAAATCATATTCCTCTTTCTTTACTAATTGCGAGCTTTCATCTAAATAATAAGACAACTCTGAAAACCATTCATCCGTTTCTTGTGGAATATCCATAAAATTCTTCGAATTAATCATAAACGGTGCATAGTAATATCCTTTAACTGACCTTTTATGAAATTTTTCTATTTCTGAATAGAGATTTAATGAACTCCTTCCCTTACTTAGCTTCTCTTCATAGATTTTGCCAAACACATCTCTCTTTTGCCTATCGTCCATTTCAAAGAATGATGTTTTTAAGTATTCTTTCAATTCTTCCTTTCTAAACTTTTCCAATAATGGAAACAATATTTCTACTTCAATTTTCATTGGTAGCTTCGTTTTTTTGACCTTCTTGCACCCAACGCAGGCGTAAGAAAAGTGCACACCCAACTTTAAAGTGATGAAGACAGCAATTTTTGTGAACTATCTTTACCCAAATCACTAAATAAGTAACTTCTACTTTTCAGGTGATGCGTAATTGGCTTACGCCTAGCATTTCAGGTAACTCCAAGCAAAAATTGTAGGATAACTTGCTGCCTTTTCAAGAACTTGGGTGTACAGAAGCACCAGCATACGAACGACCTAAATGTTCAATTTGGTTTACAATCCCCAATTCTCCCGAAACCGATAGAACTTCTTCTTTGCTGTATTTTAAATCAATATTTTTCTTTTTCGATTCGCTTAAAAGTTCGTTAAGTTCTTTGTGTTCCCACTCATCCTTAAACTCAGGAAACCTTACAAGCGGTGTTTTGTTTTGTAATTTTTCCATCGTTTACTTCTTCTTTTTAGGATTTAGTTTTTTTGTCTTTTTCTTTTCTCCCAAAACAGTTTTTGTATTTATCGGGCTTACAACTTTTTTTCCTGTTTTTGCTTCAAGTTCTTTTCTGGCTACTTTGGCAACATTTCCGCCTTGCTTGGCTACCTTTTTGCTTTCGGTAAAGTTTTTTGGTTCTACGGCTTGCGAAATATCTTTTGTAG
>CAZZML010000460.1:0-3006 GCA_964654735.1 uncultured Roseivirgaceae bacterium
ATAGGCCAATGATTAAATCTTCTTATTTTAACTGTGTTTTTAAAGCCTTTGTGAAAGTTCAACGACTATATTTTGAGTTTGTTCAATAATGAAATATTATGCGATTCTCGAAGGCGGTGGTGTGAAGGGTGGCGCATTGGCCGGAGCTTTGGCTGCAGCCCAGGGAAGGGATATAGAATTTCTTGGTTTTGGCGGGACATCTGCAGGCAGTATTGTGGCATTGCTTGCAGCTGTTGGTTATACTGGCGAGGAGATAGGAAGAGAGCTTATAGAGATAGACTTTCTTTCATTTTTCGATGATCAGGGGAAAGTTTTAAAAGAAACATTTCAAGCTAGAAAAAAAATTGCGGAGCAAATGCAAGGTGGATGGTGGGACAAATCTGTTGCTGCAAGAGCAATAAATAAATTACTTTCTACTTACTGGTCTTCATTTGGACTTTATGACGGAGATGGATTAGAAAATACTCTTTTTGATCTGGCAAAAAAAAAGACACCGACATTTACTCGTGAAACTACTTTCAAACAATTATCATCCCTGGGATGCAAGCCTCTTAGAATTGTTGCATCAAATCTCACGAATCATAAGCCACAAATATTTTCTCTAGAATTAACACCACAAATTCCGGTTATTGATGCTGTGCGCGCATCTGCATCCTATTCTTTCGTTTTTAAACCATATAATTATTTGGACGGACATGTTATCGATGGTGGAATCTCTAGCAATCTCCCATCATTCTTATACCAAAATGAATATAGATCATATGGAATGCGCTCAATGGCTTTTAGCCTTGATCGCCAGTCAAATCATCAAAAGCTTGCATGCAATTTGTTTGAGTATACATTGGACATACTTAATACGGCATTGGAAGCAAGTGACCATTTACTTTTTGATATAACCGCTGGTGTATTGCGCATACCAGTTCAAACACCGGATAATATTAATACACTAGATTTTTTTATAACTAAGACTGATAAAGAAAATTTATATTCTCGAGGATTCTCATCTGCATCCGATTTTTTTAACAAGCATAAAAGGTTTGAGAATCTGAGAAATGCAGGATCAATACTAAAACGTCAAATGATTGCACTTTACGGAGCAAAGCCACTCTACGAAACAATACTTTCTGCATTAGTTCGTGAAATTGAAGTCTCAACACACGCACTTGATGTTCGTGCGTGCATTATGTTACCAACAGATCGACGTTCTTTAATGGTCATCTACGAAGTGGGATTTGAGAACGCTGCAGATAGCGATCTAGAACTTTCAGAAAACGAGGGGGCGGCCTGGAAAGTATGGGAGAGCAATAAGATCATACCAGTAAATCTTGATAAGATACGATCTGAGCCAGATAGATACAACATGACTAAGGGGAAGATTAATCTAATACCTAGTGATCGCAAATCTTTAATTTGTGCACCAATTCTCTGTGGGTCAATTAGTGATGCCACCAGTAATGAGCATAGTTTTGGCGTGATGTGTATAGATTGTGCTACACAATATAGTGGAAGTGCTTGGCTTGATTCAAGCGATGAAAGATTACCCATGACTGATATAATTATGGGGTGGTCAGCGGTGATTGGTAGAGTAATACAATCGAGTATGGTATAAGTATGAAAATTAGACGAGTGGTTGCTAGATTATGAGTAAAGGAAAATTTTTAAAAAATGATTCAGGTGTTTATACTACTCTTGAGGTTCCCGATTTATACAAAGAGCCAACTGGAGAAGCATATTTTAAAAACACTGGTAGGTTGAACTCTCTTCGTAACTTGGCAGACAGAGGCAATAGTAACTCATCAAAAGTCCGGAAAACCTTTCGTGTAGGTAAGATTAAAGATGCTGTCCACGTTATTAAAGATATTGTGATTCGAACCAATAAAGGCCATTTTGTTAGGATTGGGAGAGGCAGTTCACTCCAACTTGATAGATCTGGAATTCTCCGAGTTGAGGAAGATGGAAACATTAGGGATAAAAAGAACCGATATCGGGGGTACCTAAATACTCGGACTGATAAAAGCCGTACCGTTCCTCCATCCAGTGGAACTGCTCGAGTACTTCGAGATTCAACTTCTAACTTACGTAAAGTTGCCGGTAAACGAATCGCTAAAGTAGGCCATAAAAAATCATTGGAGTCGTAACATCAACTTAAGAGGGTCGGTGTAACTGCCTTTTGTTTAAACTGAAGTTTTGAGAATATTTATTCATAAAAACGGCTTAGTCTATTGTTAGCTTCTATTTCGGTATTTATACTTCAACTTCCCTCAATCCTGTCTATGAATCCATGGGCCAACCTCGATTGAAAGTTAAAATCAGGTGGAATTTCTTAAGCTTCAATAATTTTACCAGCACCATATAGGTCAAGGAACAATAGGGGGTATATAACGTTTTTCCCTATATATGATGGCTCATGACAGCACCCAGCAAGTGAAGAAACTGTTGTAAACACGACATCTGAAGAAAGGTGTCAGTCATTGCATAGTGCATCAATTCAGCTACTCGCATAAATTTCAAAAGAAATTATTATGAGAACATTTTTATGGCTTGCCAAATCAGGTTGGAAGACCCTAATGCTTTATTTATCACGTGTTGTCACATGGAAATACTGGGGAAATCATTTTTCTTGGGGGATGCTAATAGACGTGCATTTTGGGATTACTCGAAGAGCTTCTGACTTGTTATGCTTTTTGTCTTATAGATAACCCTGATAGCAACACCTAAAGCAAATCTATCTCAACTGGCGGAACAATTGAATGGGCGCTACACCAGAAAGGGATTGAAGAGATTATTTTGGGTATTCCTCAAAAAAGGCAGCAATGAAGGCAATTTGTTAAGCAGGACATTACACGATGTTCGAAACAGCTCAATACTATAATGTGTATTACAGTGCTGTATGTTGTACAATCCGATCATTCCAATGACTGACACTATATCTATATACAAATGACATCATATCCTGCCATAGGTGCTATCGTGATCAGGTGCAATGGTCAGAAAACGTATAAATTC
>CAZZML010000461.1:0-3004 GCA_964654735.1 uncultured Roseivirgaceae bacterium
AATGGTTGGCAATTGGAATGCGTAATAGATTATTCATGAATTATTCAGGTTAAATTAAGATGATTAAATTTTTTGCCACATTTTTCTTACTTATTTTTTTGTATTTGAACAATGAAGCTCAAACTATTTTGGATAGTTTATTATTTGAATATGAAAATCAAATAGGAAGCAAAAAAATTGAAACAGGCATAAAAATTAGTAGTTATTATGATAATGGCAATCTGTTTAAATCTTTGGAGTATGCAAATGAAATACTTGCATTTGCGCAAGAGTTTGGTACATCCAGCGATCTACTTACGGCCTATAATAGATTAGGAATTGTATTTTACAAACTAGGCGATTTGTCTAAAAGCAACGATAACTTTCTGGAAGCATTGCGGTTAGTAAATATTCTTGACAATGATAACCTCACTAACGAGAGTAGGTTGATGAATAATATAGCTAATAATTATGGTGAGTTAAAACAACTTGAATTAGCTATTGAGTATTATAAAAAATCGTTGGCTTTAAAAAAACAAATGTTGGACAGTGGTAGCTACAGTATCACCTTAAATAACATGGCATTAACTTATAGCACCCTTCAATATTACGATTCGGCCTATTTTGTGCTTAAAGAAGCTTTGCAAATAGATTTACTATTAAGGGACAAAGTTTCGACCGCTTATTCGTATGGTTCTTTGGGCGAAATATTTTTGAATGAAGGTAAATCAGACTCAGCAACCTATTATTTAGAGCAATCATTATCATTTTTCAATAAAATTCCTGATACAGATTATGTATTGGCTTATTATCATCAAAAACTGGGTGAATCTGCTCTCCTTGAAAGCCAATTGATGGTAGCAAATAGCCATTTTAAAAAAGCACTAAATTTTTCTTCTAAAGTGGGAGCTAAACCAATTGAGCGTGACTGCTATAAAGGCTTGGAAAAGGTTTCTAAAGAGCTAGGAAATTTTAAAGATGCGTATGAATATGGCAGATTATACACTGCGCTTCAGGACACACTCTATAAGGAAGAATCAGCTCAAAAACTCAGCGCTATTGAAACAAGTTATCAGATTAAGAATAAGGAACAGGAAATTTCGATTCTAAATGCCAATGCAGAGGTTGACCAGTACAAATTATATGCTGCAGCTACCATTATTTTTTTCGTTGTAATACTTTTAGCTTTTATGTATTATCGGTATTTATTTAAGGCCAAGGCCAATTATTTATTGGAGCAAAAGAATAACACCATAGAAAAGCAAAATAAAGAAATAATGGATGGTGTGGAGTACGCTAAGGGTATTCAAGAAGCGATATTGCCGGGTTTTGCTTCTATTGAATCCATTTATAGTGCAGCCTACTTGTATTATAAACCAGCACAGGTAGTAAGTGGTGATTTTTATTGGGTCGATGAAATTAATGGAAATGTAATATTAGTATTGGCAGATGGTACTGGACATGGAGTGCCAGGAGCATTTTTAAGTGTAATGGGAACAAGCCTATTAAAACAAATTATTACCGAGAACAGAATTTATAAACCTAACGAAATCTTAACTGAGCTGAACAAAAAAGTTGTTGAATTCCTTGGTCAGTCGAAACTTAACAACTCCTTAAAAGATGGAATGGATGTGGCCGTGTGTACCTATAATAAAAATAAGATGCGCCTTAGTTTTGCAGGAGCTAAGAGGTCTATGATTCTCAAAAAAGGAAATGTTGTGGAGGTTGTCAAAGGCAGTAGAAACTCGGTTGGAGGTAATTTATCTACAGGTTCACATTATGACATCCACTTTTTTGACGTGGAAAAAGGTGATGCAATTATGTTTTTTACCGATGGCATTGTTGACCAGTTTGGAGGGGTAGAAAATAAAAAATATTTAACGAAACGGTTGCTTGAAGTATTTGTTAAGTCGGGTGGAATAAATGGGATAAAGGGTTATTTCGAAAAAGAGATAAAAGAATGGCAAGGAGAAAGAGAGCAAACCGATGACATGTTACTGCTTGCAGTTGAAATATAATTGGATGACATTAATGCGATGTGCTATCACCTACATTGGTGTAAAAAAAATCATTTAAGGCAAATAAGGATTGCTTTTTAAGGCAGTACCTTGAACTATTGTAAAATATGAAAAATGCTATAATTATTACTGGTGTATCTTCCGGTATAGGCTATGAATTGGCAAAAGAATTTGCTCAAAGAGGATATCAGGTATTAGGCTCTGTGAGAAAATTGGAAGACGCTGGTTTGTTGATGGATCAATATCCTGACAATTTTTTGCCACTTGTTTTTGATGTTACGGATTACGCAGCAATAAATTCAGCAGTAGTTGAAGTAGAGCAACTACTTAAAGGAGAGCCTTTAGCAGGACTTATAAATAATGCCGGTATTGCGGTTACGGGTGCAGTGTTTAATCTAGAAATAGAAGAGTATAAACATCAGTTTGATGTTAACTTCTTCGGTTTGATTAAGGTTACTCAAGCATTTTTGCCTCTTTTAGGAGCTAAAAAAAACTTTAAAGGAAAGCCTGGAAAAATATTGAATATTACTTCTGCAGCTGGTCAAATTGGGTTTCCATTTATGAGCCCATATTGTAGTTCTAAGCATGCAGTTGAGGGATTTTCAGAAAGCTTAAGGCGAGAATTAATGCATTTGGCTATTAAGGTGGTTGTTATTGGACCAACGGCAATTAAAACACCTATTTGGGGTAAGGGTGATGTTGAGATACCAGATAAGGTAAAAAATGGAGTTTTTGGAAAACAGGCAGCTAACTTTTTAAGATTGTTTTCTAAGTCGGGTGATAAAGGTATGCCTGCTGATGCATTTGCTCAGCGCGTATTTAGCATCTTCGAAAATAAAAACCCTAAAACAAGATATGCTATTTCTGCCAATATGTTTAAAGAATGGACAATGCCTCGTTATTTACCAAGTGGGCTGGTAGATAAAAGCATTGCTAAAATTTTGAATAAAGAGTTATTACCTTAAATCCGCAAGGAACTTTGTGATGAAAGCCATAAGATGTTGTTA
>CAZZML010000462.1:0-2998 GCA_964654735.1 uncultured Roseivirgaceae bacterium
CTAAGTTAAAATTGCTCGCTCCACATACATTGGAGTAAAGGAAATTATTTTTAATGCCGCCAATAATTTGTATGGTTTCGCTAAGGGTAAGTAGTTGTACCTTAAAAACTACATTGAGTGTACAATCTTCTTGGTAATAATAAGTTTTTGTTTTTCGGCTATAGGCTATCGGAAAGCCCAATATTTTTAAGTCCTCTATAAAACTGTACAGTTGACTAACACAAATATTTAGTTTTTGTGCCAGCTCGGTAGGTGTGCCAGTATTTCCAGCCTTAATCAATTTGTGTGTTTTTCTTAATCTTTCTACTTGTTTGATGTTTTTCATAGTATAGTAGTTTTATCAAAAGGTTTTAAAGAGAACATATAATAATCGGGAAAGCAATTTTAATATTATTAGAGATTGCTTCACTGCGTTCGCAATGACTAATACGAACCGTCATTGCGAATTCCGTTTTTACGGGATGTGGTAATCTGTTAAAATGAACTGCATGATTATAGAACAGATTGCTTCTCCCTCTACGTTGCTCTTCGAGGTATCGCAATGACGGTGGTGTTGTTTTTTGAGTTTATTTAATATCATAGTTTCATTCCTTCAGGTAGTTGTTTTTGCCACATGGCTTTGTAATGGCCATTTCGGGCTAATAATTCTACATGCGTGCCTTCTTCCAATAGTTTTCCTTTTTCTAAAATTATAATTTTATCGGCAAGCACTACCGTGCTTAGCCTGTGGGCAATTAGCAGTACCGTTTTGCCCTCCTGCTTAAATTGCATCATGGTGTTTTGCACAAATTGCTCCGATGCTGAATCTAACGAGGAGGTGGCCTCATCCATAATAAGCAGTTCGGGTTGTTTGTACAAAGCCCGGGCAATGGCCAACCTTTGTTTTTGCCCACCACTAAGGTTTACGCCATTTTCGCCCAAATAGGAGCCTAGCTTATTGGGTAGTTGGTCTATAAATTCCATCATGCCCAATTGCTCCAAAATTTGGTGGATGCGTTGCATATCAGGCTCGTACTCGCCCAAGGCAATATTTTCGATTACATTGCCTGCAAAAAGGTCGATGTGTTGGGGTACAATGCCTATTAATTTACGTAAAGAGCTTGCAGAAATATTTTCTAAATTATAACTACCCATTTTTACATGCCCTGCCTGCAAAGGGTAGAGCTTTTGCAAAATTGCTGCCAGTGTTGATTTGCCTGAGCCACTTTCGCCAATAATGGCGGTAATTTTTTTATGAGGTATTGCTAAATCAAAATTTTCGAACACGGTAACCCTTGAACCGTACCTAAACCCAACCTTGGTGAAAATAATATCACCCAGCATTTCAGGTTTAAAGGTTATCATATTTTCTTCCTTCTCCCTTTCTAAATCCATAATTTCGAACAAACGATCCGAAGCAATTAACGCATCTTGTATGGTTTTGTTCATGCCTATTAAACTGCCAACGGGCCCTGTAAAATAACCTATCAAAGCATAAAACGAGAGCAATTCGCCTGGAGTAATGGCCTGATTAATTACAAAACCTGCTCCTACCCATAATAAAATAATAGTAAATGCCCTGGAGGCAAATTCTGTAGAAGTAGTGGCAAAAAGCCCGTTCATACCCGAAGTATAAATCGACTTTAATAAATTTATAAACCGTGTTTCAGTATTTATGTTGGCGTGGTGCTCAATGCCAAATTGTTTAATAGTACGTACTGTATTAACCGATTCTACCAGTTGCGATTCCAGCTCCGCTGCACGCTCCATTAACTTGCGCTGTACTTTTTTATTAAGCCTGTTAATAATAATGTAAACGATAAGATAAACAGGAATAATGAGCAGCATAATAAGTGCCAGTTTCCAGTAGTAGGTAAACATAAGCACAAATGAAAACACCACGATAAAAAGGTTTACTGCTAGATTGATAGAAGCATCATTAATGAAAGCCCTTATTTTTACGGCATCGTTTATACGCGAAATAATTTCGCCTACCCGCATGGTATCAAAAAATTGCTGAGGTAGTTTTAACAAATGTTTATAATAGCCTAATATGAGTCGGGCATCTATTTGCTGCCCTGTTTTAAGCATAAAAACAGTTTTCATTCCTCCAATTAGTAGTTGCAAGCCCAATAAAACAAGCATTACCACAGCCATTAAATTAAGTAAGCTTGTGTTGCCTGTGGGTATTACGTAATCAATAATTTTTTGAAGAAATATAGAAGTTGATAAACCAATAATGGTATAGATAGCTGCCCCTACTAAGGCTTGCAACATTACAGCTCTATGAGGATTTAGTAAAAACCAGAGCCTTCGCATGATAGAAACCTTTTCGCTTTTGGCTTCAAATGTTTCATTGGGTAGTAAAAGCACTAAAACGCCTGTCCATACTTTTTCAAATTCTTCGTAGGTGTACTTTTTAAGTTCTCCAAAAGTCGGATCCATTACTTCAATATACTTTGCTGTAACTTTATAAATAACTACATAATGATGGAGTACTTCTTTCACAATAATATGCGCTATTGCCGGCTTAGGAATTTTAGCTAAGCTATCCATCCCTCCTTTTACACCTTTGGCCTGAAAGTTTAATTTTTCGGCTGCTTCTAACAGTCCTTGTACATTTGTACCTCTTTTATCTGTAGATGCGTATTGCCTAATGCGAGAAACAGGTAGACCCAATTTATAATGAGCAGCTACAGAAGCCATACAAGCAGCACCACAATCAGTAATATCTCTTTGCTTAATCTTTATGCCTGCCATTTCTATGCTTTTGCAGGGTTTAGCCAATCATCCATTTTATCATATAATAATTGATATAAGCTTCTCTCGGTAATTTGAATTCGTCCACCTATTGTCATTCCTTTCTTGAGATAGCCCTTATATCCATTTTTTAAGGCTAGGTGGTTTTTATTAAAACTGCATTTGATTCTAAAAACGGGCAATTGGTTAATAATCACAATATCATCTGAAATTTCAATAATTTCAGCATCCAACATGCCCCACTGGTTATAATTAAAGG
>CAZZML010000463.1:0-2988 GCA_964654735.1 uncultured Roseivirgaceae bacterium
CCAAATTGTGCATCTTTGGTAATATCAATTAAAACTGGCCCTGGTCTTCCTGAACGTGCTATATAAAATGCCTTTGCTATTATTTCAGGAATCTCACTCGCTTTGGTAATTTGATAATTCCATTTTGTCACTGGTGTAGAGATTCCAATAATATCTGTTTCTTGAAAGGCATCAGAGCCTAATAAATGACTCGCTACTTGACCTGTAATACAAATCATTGGTGTAGAATCAATCTGAGCATCAGCAATACCTGTTACTAAATTTGTAGCTCCTGGACCTGAGGTTGCCATAGCAACACCTACTTTACCCGTTACTCTAGCATAGCCTTGTGCTGCATGCGTCGCACCTTGCTCATGACGTGTTAATACATGATGTAACTTGTCTTGATATTTGTACAACTCATCATAAATGGGCATGATTGCTCCGCCCGGATACCCATAAAGCAAGTCAACGCCTTCTGCTAGTAAACATTTGATTACAGCTTCTGCACCTGAAATTGATTCAGTTTTAACTGAACTTGGGTTTTGCATTGTTTGTGTTTGTGTATTCATACTCTCGTTTTTATTTCCATCCCAACCCTTCCCAAAGGGAAGGGCTTTAGTTATTTATTCGAACTCATCGGTTACGCAACCTTGTGATGCTGATGAAACTGTTTTAGCATATTTATACAATACGCCTTTATTAAATTTTAATGCTGGTTGTTTCCAAGCAGCTTTCCGTTCTTTCAATTCTTCATTAGATATGTTTACCGATATAGTATTTGCTTCTGCATTAATGGTGATTTCATCTCCATCCTCAAGTAATGCAATTGCCCCTCCTTCTTGGGCTTCAGGTGTAATATGACCTACTACAAAACCATGTGTTCCTCCAGAAAAACGACCATCGGTTATTAATGCCACCTCTTTACCTAAGCCAGCACCCATAATAGCTGCAGTTGGCTTTAGCATTTCGGGCATTCCAGGACCTCCTTTTGGGCCTTCATATCTAATGACAATTACATCTCCTTTTTCTACTTTACCATCTCGAATTCCATCATTTGCAGCAAATTCTCCTTCAAAAACTTTTGCTTTCCCAATAAAAACCAATCCTTCTTTTCCTGTTATTTTGGCTACAGAACCATTTGGAGCAAGATTGCCATATAACATTCGTAAATGTCCTGTAACTTTAATAGGGTTTTCCAATGGCTTGATGACTTTTTGATTTTCTGTTAACTCAGGGACATCTTCAAGATTCTCTGCTAATGTTTTTCCAGTGACGGTTAAACAATCACCATATAACAATCCTTTCTGTAATAAGTATTTTAATACTGCAGGAATACCTCCAATTTCATGAACGTCTTCCATTAAATATTGCCCACTAGGTTTTAAATCGGCTAGAAATGGTGTTGTGTCACTAATTCTTTGAAAATCTGCCAACGTAAATTCAATATCTGCAGTTCTTGCAATCGCCAATATATGCAATACGGCATTGGTTGAGCCTCCTAAAATGGTAACGAGTCTTACCGCATTTTCCAGTGACTTCTTAGTTACAATATCTAAAGGTTTTATGTCTTTCTCTAATAAATGGCGTATTGCTTTACCTGCGAATATACTCTCCGTCTCTTTTTCCCAACTTTGCGCTGGATTAGAAGAATTATAGGGTAATGCCATTCCCATTGCCTCAATAGCTGATGCCATTGTATTTGCAGTATACATACCACCACAAGCACCCGCACCATTACATGCTTTTTTAACGATTTGTTTATAATCTGTTTCAGACATAGTACCTGCTACTCTACTTCCCCATGCTTCAAATGCCGAAACAATATCTAATTTTTCTCCTTTATAAGAACCGGAAGCAATGGTACCTCCATACACTAAAATAGAAGGTCTGTTTAAACGTAACATCGCTATTAAGGCTCCTGGCATATTTTTATCGCATCCTACAACTGTTATTAGGCTATCATAACTCATTGCCTGAACAACGGTTTCTATAGAATCTGCAATAATATCTCTTGAAGGTAAGGAGTAACGCATTCCTGGTGTACCCATTGAAATACCATCGCTTACGCCAATGGTATTAAAAATCAACCCCACCAAATTAGCCTCCTGTGTTCCCTTTTTTACCAATTTTGCCAAGTCATTTAAATGCACATTACAAGGATTCCCCTCATAACCAGTACTTGCAATACCTACAAAAGCTTTTTGCAAATCTTCTTCAGTGAGTCCTATGGCATGCAACATTGCTTGTGCAGCAGGTTGTGTTGGGTCTTGTGTTACCGTTTTGCTATATTTATTTATCATTATTTTACAAATAGATTCTTTTGTTATTATTGAAACTCTAATACTAAATCTTCTCAAAATACATTTCGGCTTACGAAATTAATTTTTTTACGCTGTTTTTATTAAAACTTTTTATTATTGCCTATTAAATTCAAAATTTCAAATATTATTTAATATACTTATTGTCAATATTTTAATTGCCATTTATTATTATAGTCAAGTCATAAAAAATCTGTATCAACTCGATGGTGAGCTAATAATGACAATACTCATGATGTTGTTATCTTTACACATACTTATTTAGATTCCTGCCCCTGCCTCGCCGACAGGCGGGTTTGCAGGAATGACAACTTATCTCAAATCCTGATGTAAGCATCAGAAAGAATCTTTTTCAACAAAAAAAAGCTTTCCGTTTAAGGAAAGCTTTTTTTTATATTTTAATAAAATAACACTCCCTATTCTTGCGAACTTCTAATCACGACAGAAACAATAGAAATGATATTTTGTATATTTTTCTTCATTATATCACCACAAATATTTAAAAAACTTTTCAAATAAACAAGGATTATCTTTAATTTTAAATTTTTGTAGCTTTATACCAAATACTTTTACATGAAGAAATACAGTTATCTACTTTTATTTACACTTCTTATTTCTTGCGGAAGTTATAATTCAATCAATAGTTTTTATAACCTTCATAAAAATGATGCAAACGTAACTGCTTTTA
>CAZZML010000464.1:0-2985 GCA_964654735.1 uncultured Roseivirgaceae bacterium
ATTACTTGGGCATTGGATAGTAAGCGATTTATTATTTCTGGAGCATTAGCATTGCTCATTGGTACAGGTGTAATTTTTAGTAAAATGGGAGGCGAATTTGTTCCTACACTGGACGAGGGAGACTTCGTTATCCAGCCAGTATTAAAAACAGGAACCTCTTTGCAAAAAACGGTGGAAACCACTACACGCATTGAAAAAATATTAAAGCGGTTTCCTGAAGTGAAGGACGTAGTAACAAGAATTGGAGCGGCAGAAGTACCAACTGATCCTATGTCGATGGAAGAAAGCGATGTAATAATTACTCTTAAACCTAAAAGTGAGTGGACAACTGCTGAAACTAAAGATGAATTAGCTGACTTTTTTAAGGAAGCTTTACAGGAAATTCCTGGTATTGATTATGAATTTACACAACCCATAGAAATGCGTTTTAACGAACTCATTACTGGTGTTAGAGCTGATTTGGCCATTAAAGTTTTTGGCGAAGACTTAGAAATGCTATTAAAGAAAGCGTTAGAGATAGAAAAACTTATTGAACAGGTTCCAGGTGCTTCGGATATAATTGTAGAAAAAGTAAGTGGCTTACCTCAAATGAGTGTATTGTACGACCGGAAAAGAATAGCTAAATATGGCTTAAACGTAAGCGATCTTAATAGGATTATAAGTATGGGGTTTGCAGGCTTACCTGCTGGAAAAGTATTTGAAGGAGAAAAGCAATTTGACCTTGTAATTCGGTATGAACACAAGTATCGGAAAAATATTCACCATCTAGAGGAATCTACCATTTTGTTACCAAATGGAGCTTATGTTCCTCTTAAAGAGTTGGCTGCCATTACTTATACCAAAGGCCCTGCCAAAATTTCCAGAGACGACACCAAACGTAGAATCGTGGTAGGTGTTAATGTAAGAAACCGAGACTTAGAATCAGTCGTTAAGGATGTTCAAAAACTTATAGAAACCAATATTAAGCTACCAGTTGGTTATTCGATTACCTATGGTGGTCAATTTGAGAATCTCAACAGTGCACGCCAACGATTGATGATTGCAGTTCCCATTGCACTATTGCTAATTTTTATACTCCTTTATTTTGCATTTGGCTCTGTAAAAGATGCACTTATGATATTTACTGCAATTCCCCTCTCAGCTGTTGGAGGTGTATTATTTCTTTATATTCGCAACCTCCCGTTTAGCATTTCTGCAGGTGTAGGCTTTATTGCCTTATTTGGAATTGCCGTACTTAATGGAATTGTACTAATTGAGCATTTTAAAGAGCTCAAATCGAATGGATTCAAAAATATTAATGAACGTGTGATTAAAGGCACCAAAGAGCGACTAAGGGCAGTATTATTAACTGCAGGTGCAGCAGCCTTAGGCTTTCTGCCAATGGCGATCTCAACTTCTGCAGGTGCCGAAGTACAACGCCCATTGGCAACGGTTGTAATTGGTGGCTTGGTTACAGCTACACTTCTTACAATGCTGGTACTACCTGTGATATATGCCATTTATGAATCCAAAGGTGGCGAAAAACCTAATTCAAGAAAAGATTCAATAGCTTAAAATATAAATGATGTACCTAAAATTTAAAACCTACTTTATAGCAAGCTCCTTAACATCATTACTATTCGGGTCAATGCTGATTTCTTGTGGTTCTACCGTTGATGAACCAGAGCAGGAATTAATTGGTCAGGACAGTTTGATAGTAATTAGTCAGACCCAATTCGAATCTTCAAATATGGTGTTAGGTGCTATTAAAGAAATTGACTTTCCTACGTATATAAGGTCAAATGGAATTATTGATGTACCTCCTGAAGGGAAAGCAACAGTAAGCACCTATTATGCAGGTTACGTTAAAAATATTGGGTTACTTCCCGGAGATAATGTAAAAAAAGGCCAGGCAGTACTTACGTTAGAAAATCCAGATTACTTGGAAATGCAACAAGCATATCTAGAAGCAAAGAGTAAGCTTGCTTATCTAAAAGCTGACTATGAAAGACAAAAAACGCTAAACTCTGAAAAAATAGCATCGAACAAAAACTTTATGAAATCAGAATCCGATTATAAGGTAACACTCATTAGTTACGAAGCACTCGGTAAAAAGCTTAAAATGATTAATATAAATCCTCAAACAGTATCCGAAACAAACCTAACGTCAGTCATTACCCTATATGCACCTATTGGAGGGTTTATTACTAAAGTGGATGCTCGAAAAGGAACTCTACTCACGCCTTCTACTGAGGCATTCGAAATTATAAATACCGAGCATATTCATTTAGAGTTAAAGGTGTTTGAAAAAGACGTACAAAAAATTAAGGTAGGTCAATCTATAAAGTTTAAAATACCAGCAAACAATGAAAGTGTTTATGAAGCGAAAGTACATTTAGTAGGAAAAAAAATTGCTGGTGAAAGTAGAATCATGGAGCTGCATGGTCATTTACTTGATGAAGAGGATTCTCACACTTTTTTGCCAGGAATGTATATCGAGGCTCAGATTGAAGTTGAAAGTAGAATATCTAAAGTTTTACCTGAAACAGCAGCCATAAATATTGGAAACAACTATTTCATTCTTGTGCTAGCCTCAAAAGAAGATGGCAACTATCGTTTTGAGAAAAAAGAGATAAAAATTGGTAAAACAGTTAATAAACTTGTAGAGATTCTTGATTCAGAAAGTCTGTCAACTAAAGATCAAATACTTGTAAAAGGAGCTTTTAATTTAATAACCGAGTAATTATTTAGCCTTAAAAATGAAAAAAAGTGGATGTTTGCTGTTACTATGTTTATTGGTAAATTTTAGTTATGCCCAACCCTACGATTTTTCATCGGTTGATAACCTGTTTAATAATAATAGTGGATTATTTAACGGGCAGGTGGTTTGTATGGTAAAACACCGCAATACCCTTATTTATTATAAAGAGATGGGAGGAATTGACAGCACTTCTAATGCGCTGATTGCTTCTGTAACAAAAACATTTGCAGGCATTACTATGTTAA
>CAZZML010000465.1:0-2982 GCA_964654735.1 uncultured Roseivirgaceae bacterium
ATACATTTATGTGTACGAGTTAATGTATATTTGCCAGATGAAACGAGATGCTCTTGCAACCCTAATTCAATGGAAACAACAACAAGACCGTAAACCTCTTATTATAAGGGGAGCAAGGCAAGTAGGTAAAACTTGGTTAATGAAAGAATTTGCCCAGTTGCAATATAAGCAATGTGCATATATAAATTTCGAAAGTAGCCCTCACTTGAAAGACCTCTTTTTAACAAATTATGACATTAAGCGTATTCTTACAGCCATATCCATAGAGGTAAACTTTATACCCCAAAAAAAAGATACCTTAATTATTTTAGATGAGATTCAAGAAGCCGAAGGCGGACTTACTTCGTTAAAATACTTTTATGAAAATGCGCCACAATACCATGTAATGGCTGCAGGTTCGCTGCTAGGTGTGGCACTAAGTAGTGGGGCATCATTTCCTGTTGGAAAGGTTGATTTTTTGGATTTATACCCCCTTGCTTTTACTGAATTTTTAGAAGCTACAGGCGACCAATCACTCATTCAATTGCTTGAAATAGCCGATTGGCAAACTATTACCCTTTTTAAAGACAAATTTATTGAAAGGCTTAAACAATATTACTTCGTTGGCGGCATGCCCGAAGTAGTACACTCATTTACAAAAGAATTAAATTACTTAAAAATCCGTAAACTACAAGAAAATCTATTAAAAGCGTACGAACAAGATTTTTCGAAACATGCCCCTCATCGTATAGTACCAAGAATTCGAATGTTATGGCATTCTATACCATCTCAGTTAGCAAAAGAAAATCGAAAGTTTATTTACGGACTCATAAGACAAGGAGCTCGTGCTAAAGAGTACGAAGAAGCTATTAACTGGTTAACCGATTGCGGACTATTGCATAAGGTGTATCTTGTAAACAAGCCGGCTATGCCCTTAAAAGCACACGAAGATTTAAAGTCGTTTAAATTATATATGGTAGATGTAGGCCTGTTAGGAGCCATGGCCGGGCTAGATGCCAAAACTCTTTTGCATGGCAATGTGTTATTTTCTGAATTTAAAGGGGCGCTTACCGAACAATATGTACTACAGCAATTGCTACTGCAAAATACCGGAAACATTAATTATTGGGCAACTCAACATGCAAGGGCAGAAGTAGATTTTTTACTCCAATGGCAGAATCAGGTGATACCCATAGAAGTAAAATCGGAGGAAAACCTACAGGCAAAAAGTCTTAAAGTGTATAAAAACAAATTTAACCCTTCGGTTACCATACGAGTATCCATGGCTAACTACAGGCTAGAATCTACACTTATTAACTTGCCATTATATGCTGTAAACATGCTAACTCAACAGGTTCACTAATCCCTCTTCGGTGTACAATTCAATATAAATAGCTCTTGAAGCTAACTAATAAAACCATCCTACTTATATCTCCCGAACCTTGACTATTTTATTGAAATATTATAAACCTAATCGGCTTAGTTAATACATATTCAATATTTATATGTAAATTTGTTGAATACATTCATCGTATTTATGTAAATTTATTGAATAAGATAATCTTATGACACCCCAATATATTCAACGTTTTTTATCTAATACCATTATTAAAAAACTTGCCCCCAATAAAGTGCTAGTTATATATGGGGCAAGAAGGGTTGGAAAAACAAAACTTATTAAGCATCTACTTAGGCGATTTTCGGCTTCGGATTATTTATTATTAAATGGAGAAGACCAAGATGCCAAGCAGCTATTAGAAAAACAATCCATCAGTAATTATAAAAGACTATTAACTGGAAAATCATTATTAGTAATTGACGAAGCACAACATATACACAACATTGGCGAAAAATTAAAATTGATAGTAGATGAAGTGCCAGACATAAAAATAATTGCAACAGGATCATCTGTATTTGATTTATCCTATAAATTAGGAGAACCTTTAGTAGGTCGTAAACACACCTTACAATTGCACCCAATAGCTCAAATGGAACTCCAACCCAATGAAAGCCTATTAGAAACAAAAGCAAATCTAGAAGAACGTTTAATCTATGGCTCCTACCCTGAATTGTGGAATTTAACTAGTTTGAAGCAAAAACAAAACTATTTAACAGAAATGGTGGATGGCTACTTATTAAAAGATATACTTGCTTATGAAGGCATACGAAAAGCCAATAAAATATTTAACTTGTTGCGGTTATTAGCTTACCAGGTAGGTAAAGAAGTAAGCGTACATGAATTAGCCAATAATTTAAAAGACATTACACGCAACACCGTAGAACAATACCTCGATTTATTAACAAAGGTATTTGTAATCTACCCCTTAGGTGGTTATAGTAATAACCTTCGAAAAGAAGTAAGCAAAAGCAAGCGTTGGTACTTTTACGATAATGGCGTTAGAAATGCCATTATTAGAAGTTTTAACCCCCTTAATATGCGTAATGACGTAGGCGAGCTTTGGGAAAACTATTTAACAACCGAGCGTATTAAATACCAAGATTATACAGAAATGTTGGTAGATAACTACTTTTGGCGCACCTACGACCAACAAGAACTAGATTGGGTAGAAGTAACTGAGAGCAATTTAAGTGCTTTTGAATTCAAGTGGAACTCGTTCAAAAAAGTTAAGATACCCACCGCTTGGGCAAAAGCCTACACCAATGCAAACTTTAAGGTAATTACTTCTGAAAACTACTTAGATTGGATTAGTGAATGAAAATAATTAATAAAACCATCCTATTTATATCTCCAGGGCCTTGGGGTATTAATCATGTATCTAAGCATCATTATGCAATAGAGTTAGCCAAAATAGGAAATGATGTGTACTTTTTAAACCCACCCTCGGATACGTTTAAATATTAGAAGAGAGCAAAACAAATTATTTATTTTTGATTATAAAATTGCCTACAGAGGCTTATCTATGCTGCCTGATTTTATATCTGCCATACTAATTAACTCATCTTCACCATTTTGCTAATATAGTTGCTATAATAGTACTTTAA
>CAZZML010000466.1:0-2975 GCA_964654735.1 uncultured Roseivirgaceae bacterium
CTTTCACCGGCCGTAATGGAGCGAACGTTGTTTCACGCAACCAATTCGTATTTTATTTCTAATGTAAAAGCCACGGCCTATAGTTGCAAAACAAACCTCCCTCCTAACACCGCATTTCGTGGGTTTGGAGCCCCGCAAGGAATGTTTGTGATTGAATCTGCGCTTGCAAAAGCCGCGGAAAAGCTAGGTATTGACACCCAAGAATTGCAAAAGGCCAACCTAATTATTGATGGAGATGAGTTCCCTTATGGTCAAATTGCCGAAGGCGTAGGCTTAAGCAAAGCCTGGACTACATTGGAGTCTAAGTTTGATTTGGAAGACGTAAAGTCAAAGATTTTAGCATTTAATAAGAAAAACGATGCCTTCAAAAAAGGCTATGCCTTAATGCCTATTACGTTTGGCATTTCTTTTACCAAAACGCCTATGAACCAAGCACGTGCCTTGGTACATATTTATAGCGATGGCACCGTGGGTATTAGCACAGGTGCTGTTGAAATGGGACAAGGAGTTAATACCAAAATGTTGCAGATTGCCGCTAATATATTCTCCATTCCTGCCACTAGAATTAAGCTGGAATCTACCAATACCACTCGAGTGGCCAATACGTCACCTACTGCTGCCAGTGCCACGGCCGATTTAAACGGAAAGGCGTTAGAAAAAGCTTGCAATGCTCTTCTAGAACGATTAATAAGGAGTGCAGCAAATCATTTCAAGGTTGATACTTCTTCTATTTCATTAAAGAATGAACAAGTATTGGCAAATGAAAGTCCAACTAAAATGAGTTGGAATGAACTAGTGGATATGGCCTTTTTAGAGCGGGTTTGTCTCACAGAAAACGGTCATTACGCCACTCCTTTAATCAATTTTGATAAGGACAAAGAAAAAGGGCACCCTTTTGCCTACCACGTATTTGGATTAGCACTCACCGAAGTTACCCTTGACTGCATTCGTGGCACGTATGCCTTTGATGCTGTAAAGATTGTCCACGATTTTGGCAAGTCGATGAACCCCACGATTGATCGAGGGCAAATTGAAGGCGGGCTTGTGCAGGGCATCGGTTGGATGACCTTAGAAGAGATACGTTATAATAAGGAAGGGAGATTGCTGTCTAATTCGCTTTCTACCTACAAAATACCAGACATATATTCAGTACCTAAAAAAGTAATTATTGAACCACTTAAAACAGAAGGTACTGATATGGCCATTTTAAAATCAAAAGCTGTAGGAGAACCTCCTTTAATGTATGGTATTGGTGCTTATTTTGCCATAGACCATGCCATTAAAGCATTTAACCCTGAGTATCAATCTACTTTTGATGCACCTTTTACACACGAAAAAGTGCTAATGGCCATGTACAGCTAATGAAATTCGAATATAAATTATCAAACATTGTTCGAGGCAGTATTATCTATGCGGTGGGCGATACCGCAGCAGCCCTCCTCTCTGATGAGTTTAGCTTACTAAGGCTTGGGGGGATTTTATTTATTGGAGCCACCATCTACGCCTTAGAGATTCCTAATTATTTTAATTGGATAGATAAAAAAGTAAGTCATACCCATAGTTTTAAATCAAAGATTACCCGGGCTTCTTTGGCTATGTTCTATTTTAATCCACTATGGATTGCACGGCATATTCTGTTTATAAAACTATTTATGGGTCAATACGACCAAATAAGTTGGGGGTTATTAAGTGTTGGAGCCCTTTCATTTCTGGTAAATATTCCACTTTCTTTAGGAGCCAATTACCTCATTCAGAATAAAATTGCTCTACAACACCGTTTTATTGCCAGTGCCATATTTTCGGGGTTTATGGCCGTTTATTATTCATTAAGTGCCATTTGGTTTAATTAACATGGAGTTTTGGAAAATTATAGCAAAAGAAATTAAGAATGGTCATAATGTGGTATTGCTTTATGTTATCGAAAGTAACGGCAGCAGCCCCGGCAGACAAGGGTTTAAAATGGCTGTTAGCCAATCCGGCTTGCTATCAGGTTCAATTGGGGGTGGAATTATGGAACATAAATTAGTAGAGTTGTGCAGGTCTGATCTGTTAAACACCCCTTTTTCTCCCTTTATTAAAAAACAAATTCACCAATCGGGTGTTCCTGAAAATAAATCGGGAATGATATGCTCAGGGGAGCAAATTGTAGCCTTTTTTTATCTATCCAGGCAAAATTTAACACTTGTTCAAAATATTGTTATTAGTTATGAGTCGAAAAGCAATCAACTTATTTCGTTTTCTAATAAGGGCATTAAGCTGAAATACTCCGAAAGTAAAACCAAGTTTCAATTAGACCTAAAGGATTTCGGGCATTGGAAATTAAAAGAACAAATTAATCTCAACCCTCAATTATATATAATTGGTGGTGGTCATGTTAGTTTGGCCTTATCAAAATTTGGGAAGGAGGTTGGTTTTAGTGTGACTGTGTACGATGACCGTTCTCATTTAAATACCATGGAGCAGAACAGTTATGCAAGCATTCGGTTTATAAAAGAGTATGCCTCCATTGCAAAGAGCATTACTACTGATGAACAAGAGAACTATGTAGTTATTATGTCCTTTGGCTTTAAAACCGATAAATTAATTCTCAAAAGCTTGCTTAAAGGAAATTATAAATACTTAGGTATGATGGGCAGCCAAGCTAAAATCGACACTCTTTTTGCTGAACTAAAAGAGGAAGGAACTACGAACAAAGAACTTACAAAAGTGCTTGCACCCATTGGTTTAAACATAGCGAGTAAAACTCCTCAGGAAATTGCCATTAGCATTTTGGGGCAGATTATTCAAGTAAAAAACAGTGTTTAGGTTTTTTAAATTTTATCGTAAATCCGCAATCCTCCATGAGATTGTTTTGAAAGTCAGCAATTTATCGCTTTATGCAACACTTAATATAAGTGAACCCTGAGAGAATTATTTTATTGTATTTTAATGTCTTGTAAAAACACTTGCGAACTTTAGATTTTATGTAAGTACAC
>CAZZML010000467.1:0-2972 GCA_964654735.1 uncultured Roseivirgaceae bacterium
GTGCTTAACATTGATTTTGACACGCGTGGCACCACCACGGTGAGTATCAAAATTGTAACTTCTCAATATCCGCAGGTAGTTTTTGGATTTTACTTTTAGAATGCACTTTTAAAAGCCAGAAAGGGACTTTTCTCTTTTTAAGTTTACCTGCAACTATTGAGAAGTTACTCAAAATTGATGGACGTGCTTGATTTTGAAGCAATTAGGGCTTGGAATAGAATCCTGATGAATAATGCGGGTTTAATTTAAGCAATCGTATCTTAACTTACTGTCCAGTTATTTATAGTACATCCAGCAGGCAGGTGCTATTATTTTTATACAGTAATGCTACTTTAGTTAGAATTAAGACTGTCGATATAATCTATTGCACGATTTAACACATTGTCTTCATCTTTTTTTATACTTTCTATAGTTCGCTCAACATGAATATCGGGTAGAATACCAATTCTCTGAAGCTGTCTGCCATCAGGGTATTGATAATTGTTTCCACTAAAAAATATTTTTACACCGTCAGGAAGGATAACAAGGCTTTGTTCACCATCAGCTCCTTGAGTTGGAGAGCCTATAAAAACTGCATCTTCTCTTCGTATTTCAATTGCCATTAATACTGATTCCATTGCAGATACTGCTTGTTCATCTATTAGAACTATTACTATTCCTTTGTAGGTGCTCGTTACATTTGGGATATTTGCATTAATTAGTTTGGGTTTATAAAACACTCCGGGGTATTCTAAATTAGGCTTGTAATTTTTTGCAAAATGAATTTTACTATTTCCCATAAAATGAATTAATCGTAAATTGGCAATTGAACTATTGTAGCCCCTGCAATCCAATATTAGATATTCCTTATTCCTTAGGCTACGAATAGCCTTACCCAAATTTGAATAACTCATATTGTCATATTTTATGTATCCTATATGCTCCTCAATGATTTTATAGCTTCCAACACTCTCTTTCCAAGGAACGTATTTTCTAAAATCATCAAGTTTAATAGTTTTTAAAGATTCCTGATGAATGATACCGTTGCTATTGATATCCGCAACGACTATACTATCGCAATAATTAAATTTGTGCCATAAATAGACTGAAAAGAATTGTATCCCTGCCTGATGCGTTGAGAATGAAACTTGTTCGCTATATTCCTGCCAAAGCGAATTGTAGTTTTTACCGTCAAGCATTTCAATTATATCACCGGTTTTAATGTCATACAATTTCGACAAAGAATTATCAACAGACTTAATAATCATTTGTTCTTCAGCAATAACAATTCGCAAAGGAAGCTTCCACACATCATAATCATCTCTATTTTTATCTTCAATATGAACATGAGAATCTCCAAGAGTAGCGCTTAATCTTTTAATTAGGGCATCATACTTATTATAAGAATCAATTAGATGGAATTCTGATATTTCATCCTTTAGTACTTCGTCCCAATTTTTGTTCATTAATTTCTTATATGGGAAAAAGTAGTTCATAACATTCCAAAATTTCATCAATCCAAGAATGTACTCTTCATTTTGGGATATTGATTCTAATCCAATGTGTTCATTATGAATATAAATTCGTTTATGGCCTATGTTTGTATTTGATACTTTTTTATGTGAATTAATAAGCTGTTCAAAAAGCCTTTTGTTCTCTTCTGTTAGTAAAAGGTTTTGTCTTATCCATGAAAAATCAATTGTAACAATATGGTCTGTCTTAGAGAATTGGCTAAAAGGTTTTTGCTGTTGTATGTCTGTTTTTAGTGTTTTCTCGTCTCCATTAAAGAGGTTATTGATATCTAAATTGAAACTTTTATTATTATATGTTAACTTACTTACATCGTGTATAAGTTTTAGAAATTTTTTATCGAGATGCTCATCGTCTTTTTCATTATTATAATACTTTACAACTCCATATACCTTTGTTATTGTTAACAGCCTTTGATCTATACTATCTGTTTGGCAGTACCCAATAAAACTAACAAAAACCAGAAAGTTTAAAATATAGTATTTTGACATGATGGTAAATTATACATAACGAAAGTCTGTGCACAAACTATCTTCGAAATAAAAATACGACATGATAAGGTCTTATGGTAACCAATTTACGCCTAACACCCTTGACTATGCTGCCGTTGAGATTACAAAACTTTGATAACCCAAATAGGCACATTTTTGATTTGAGCATCAAATCAATATACACGTCAAATTAATCCTGATAGCTATCAGGGATGGTGAACTTATACGAAGCCTTTAACTTTCAGTTTAGCACTATCGCCCTATGAATTTTTAGCCATTTTATCTATTCATTCTACAAAAACACAGGTTTCCCTTTCCACAAATCTTCCAGTTCTGCCGGGCCTCCAAAATATTCATTTTTAAACCTATTCATTTCATCAATAGTTTCATTGCTCATAAGTTCAGAAAGCTCATCCATCGCCTTCCCTCCTAAAATATAAGGCATGGTGGTGGCAATCATTTTGTCTCCTCTAAAATGGCCAAACATCATATACTCGCTCATAGCAGTTATGGGTTCATTATGTAAAGAACACTTCGACAATAGCTCCTTCAACGACTCACCTTCTCTTTGTTGATGCGCCTGAATTTTGCTCATAAAAAGTGGCTGGCTGGAGAAAAATGCCTGCATATTCTCCATTGACTCCTTTGAAATGGACTGTTGTATATTTTGGGCACAAGCTGAGCAAATGGCATATTCAAACACAATGTCTTGTACTTGATATTCTACATTATTTTTTACTGCTTTCTCAACAAAATAATCTGTAGTGCCAAGCATTAAATCAATACCACATACCTTACATTCCTTAAATGGTTCGGTACTTTCAAAGGGGTAAAACTCTTTGGGTATATCTAATAAATTGGGTTGCATAATAATGAAGTTCGAAGTTGTTATGTTGAAAGTTCGAAGTTAAGGGAATCTCTATTAATTCATTTCTTTCAAAAAACAAAAAGAAATAATGAGTTGCAAGGCAT
>CAZZML010000468.1:0-2927 GCA_964654735.1 uncultured Roseivirgaceae bacterium
CATTTAACTTACTGATATTTAGTCTATTAAATGACGGATTAATTTTTGAAGAAAGCATTAATTTACCTTGCATATTAAATATTTGAATATCAGCTATTTCAGCATCAGCCTGAACCCTCAGTACATCTTTTACCGGATTTGGATAAAATATAGTTTTGTTTTCGATAAAATCATTTGATTCTATTGCCAACACCACAGATTCTCCTTGAAAATACGTGCCAACATAGAGTCCTTGCCCGTGAGTTGCAGCAAGGATAGTATTGTCAGAGGCTCGTAAATCAAACATATCAATTCTTATTGCTGGTAAACCTGTATTGTAATCTTTCCATTCTTCACTTTGCTCTAAAACATCTTCCAACCCCCAAATACCCATTTCGGTTGCAATCATTACTTTATTATCATCTGATGGATTTATGCGCCCCCACCTAACAGGCATATCAGGTAAGTTTCTTTCTATATTAGACCAGTTCAATCCTCCATCTGTTGTCATCCATACAGATGCTAGCCCAAAATTAGAAATGGTAACTAATATTATATTTTCATTCGACCCTACATCTATTGATGAAATATAACCACTAGGAAGTTTAGAGTCATCTATTTTTGTTGATGCAGCCCCATAAGGCAATCCTGTTATTTTAAAAACCTGACCATTTTCAGTTCCAATAATTGCTGTTTTGTTAAGAGGCTCAGATGTTCTAACCAATCTAATTGCAGTAACTGCTTCTTCTAACCCCGCATTTAATTTAACAAATTCAATTGTGTCGAGACTCAAATCAGGTGTTTTTAAAAACTTATTAACATTTACAATTTCAAGTGAGTCATAATACCTGCCTTTTAGCTGTGGATATAAACCACCATAACTACTTGTAGCAGTATTTGAATAAATCAGGTTAGATTCATCGTCATAGTCTGCCGGATTCACAAATAAACCATTGATTATACCATCAAAATAAATTTCGTCATCAATATGTATGAAGTATCGATTTCCATACACCATAGTAATCTTTAAATTGTCATTATTGCTATCAAAGAAGCTAAATCCACCATCGCCTCCAGAAATATTTTTCTCAACTTCTTGCCCGGCTTTAAAATTTTGATAAATACTGCCGTTGTCTTGTGTTCCACCTACTGCTTCCATTCTGCCTTCTCCCGGATGCAGGCTGGCATGGTAAAATTGTGTAGTGTTCAAACTATTATTAGGGGTTTCAAATACAGGAAAGTCCTGTATCGGGTTTTCCGGATCTATAACATTGGTTAGCTCCATATTAGAGCAATAAAAAACACCACCATCAGTTGTTATAAGCACTTCATTAGAGCTGTTTCCTATAAACTGAATATCATGAATGTCTGCATGTACATAATTATCAAGATAAGCTTGCCTTTCTTCCTCATTCAACTCAGGATTGTCAGCATAAAATTTTGCGTACCAACTCGATAGTTTAATCCAATCCAAATCAGTAATGCTTCCGGCCGAAGCATCGTTTAAAACATGAACATCCAATCCGCCTACTATAATTTTATTTTCATTATTGGGATCAACTGCCAATGCCATAGCATGCCATGGCAAAGAATATATACTTGCTTTTAGCAATACGTTAGACCAATTGACTCCCCCATCCAGGCTTTGCCATACTTCTGTGTAAAAATCCCTCAATTGATTTAAGCTGTTAGAGGCGCCCAACGAGAATACTGCATAAATATGGTCAGGGTTTGAGGGCGAAGCTTTAATTACAGACCTTCCGGCATAGTACCCTTCACCTAGGCTACTTCTTACCCAATCATTAAATCCAGTATAGAAAAACCAGGTTTCTCCATCATCGCTGTATAATACAGTTGAACCACCTTCATTTACTGAGTTTCTCATAGTTCCTAAGAAAATTCTACCACTGCTACTTATTTCTATATCCGAGACTTGATAGATGTTTTCAGAATCAGGCAATTTTGGAAGAACCTGACTCCAATTTTGGCCTTGATCTATCGACTTATAAAGTCCTTCTTGAACAAAAGTTTGACCTCTATACTCACCGGAGCCAACCGCAGCATAAAGCACACTTACACCATCCTCCACTCTCATTGCAAGATCATTGATGTAATAAAATCCATCTGTTGATTCTATCCATTCCCAGCTTGTGCCTCCATTGCTAGATTTAAAAATGCCATTCCCCAAACCAGTAGATTCTCTGTAGTTAACAAAAGCTGTGAACGACTCTCCCGTACCAAGATAGAGGATGTTTTCATTATCAGGGTCGGCTACTATACAATTTACTGCAGTTCCTTCAAAACCCTCAACTAATACCCACTCTGCATTGTTTTTATAGTCATTGTTTTTCCAAAGCCCACCTGTTACTGCGCCAGAAAACAAAGTTTGAGAAGTGGCCTGATAATAAAGGGCTCTTGCCCGTCCAGGAATTTCAGTTCTGATATTTTGCCAATTAAAATCTCTATTTTCTTCTTTACTTCTATTACTTGATTTATTTCTTCTGATTTGTTTTAACCTTTCGTAAGGAACTCTGTTAGAGTATGGGTCTCTTATCATATAGGTGTTCTGAATCAGTGCTTTATCAGGTCCATCTAAAAACTGAACAGAGGCTTGCAGGGCTTCCTTTTTTGAAAGAAAACTAAATTGATATATTAAGATTACAAAAAGGATGATAGTTATGGAGAGGATAACTTTTTGAGGCGTATTGAATAAATTCATATTTTTTAATTTTAGTTAAAATCAAGCCAGCCAAAAGATTGTAGCAATGTCAAACCTTCAATTTTATATTACATCGAAAATATATAATGGTTTTATTATAATTGATTTAGTTATGCAATTAACTTCAAAATAATTAATAATACCTTAAATCCGCAACGAACTTTGTGATGAAATCCATAAGATGTTGTTAGTCAGGTGCTCGCACAGATATTTGGAACGGAATCAATGT
>CAZZML010000469.1:0-2912 GCA_964654735.1 uncultured Roseivirgaceae bacterium
CATCATAAACTACCTTTTTTAGGTCAAATTTTAATTACTCGGATGATAGTAATTTTATATAACGTAACTGTGTCGGTTGATATAACTGTGGCAGAGGAATGGTTAACTTGGATGAAACAGACTCATATTGATGAGGTGATGGCCACAGGTTTATTCGAGTCCTATGCAATTTATAAAGTTCTTCTCCAACAAGAAGAGCTTACTTACTCAATACCTTAAATCCGCAAAGAACTTTGTGATGGATTGTCCTAAATGCAAATCAATAAAGCACAAAAAGAACGGTGTTATAAAAGGATCCCAAAGATATAAATGTCATAATTGTGGTTATAATTATACAGTTGAAATCAAATCTACGGCAAAACCAATATCCGTTAAAAGACAAGCATTGCAATTATATTTGGAAGGGTTAGGCTTTAGGTCAATTGGTCGTTTTCTTTGCGTTAGCCATGTTGCAGTACAAAATTGGATAAAGAAATTCGGAAAAGAACTTGGTGAAATAAGAAGCAGTGAAAAAATATCAGTTATAGAAATGGATGAGATGCACACATATATAGGGGATAAAAAAACTATTGTTGGATATGGATTGCTGTTGATAGAGATGGAAAAAGGTTTATCAACTGCGTATTTGGCAGCAGAGGGACAAAAACAGGAAAAGAATTATGGGATTTGATTTCTAATAAAGAATACGATAAAGTCATGACTGATCATTAGAAGCCATACGAAAATTTTGTCCCTGAGAAAAACCATGTTCAATCCAAAGCAGAAACATATACAGTGGGAGGGTACAATAGCTTGTTCAGGCATTTATTGGCAAGGTTAAGAAGAAAACCAAATGTTATACAAAGAGCTTGGATATGTTAAAATATTCTGTAAAACTCTTAATGGAATATAGGAATAATAATTTAGCTATATTTAGTTAACAATGACAAATAACTATGTTAAGCGAATCTCTATTAATTCATTCGCATCAAAATTTCCATAGTGTTTTGAAAGAAATGAATTAATAGAGGTTCCGTTAAAATAAAATTCAAGATTCTGTCTTAGTATAGCCTGATTAATTCATGAATTATTCAGGATAGGAAAGATAAGAAACTAAACTTCCTTAATTCAATAATCTAACTAAATTAAGTTGATGAAGCTTTTTAAAGTTACATTTTAACATCTGAAAATCGGGGCAATTTTACAAAAAAGGTAGAGCCTTTGCCTTCTTTGCTTTCTACCCATACTTGCCCTTGAAATTCGTTTATATACTTTTTTACAATGTAAAGCCCAAGCCCAGAAGAGCTTTCGTTGGTTGTAGGTATAGCACTTACTTTTTTATTTTTTTTAAAAATAAGGCTTACTTCCTCTTTATTTATTCCAAGGCCTTGGTCTTTAACTAAAATCAATACATCATCATCTGTAGATTTAACTTCAATAGTAATTTTGGTTCCAGAATGGGAGAATTTAATGGCATTAGAAACTAAATTAGAAATGATTTTATAAAGCCAAACTTCCCGTCCGTAAATTATTAAATTTCTTGTTGAGTTAATGTAGGCAAGTCTAATTCCTTTAGCAATTGCTTGTGCAAGTAGGCCATCTAATACAGTTTCTACTATTTTTTTAACCACAACTTTTTCTAAATTCACCTCTTCAAAGGCTGTTTCAAAATATTCTGAATCCAAAAATCCAGTAATTTGTTTGTGCTGAATATCTGTGACTCCTTTGATTTTGTCTATTAGCTGCTTTTGTTCTTGGTTTAATTGGTTATCGCTTAGCTCCAGAACTGATATTAAACCCTTAATTTGAGTCAATGGGTTTTTTAAATCGTGCGCAACGATTTTCATTAAATCACTTTTTTCAAGGTTAAGTTTTTCTAATCTGCTATTTTGAATTTTTAGCCTCTCCTTAAACTGATTTTGAATTAAAATAAAAAATCTTACCGCAAGGGTAATAGATATAATAACAACTATTGACGTTATAAAAGAGTAGTTTTCAACAGGATAAGGGTTAAGGTAAGCGTGAGGTAAAATATATAGCACAACAATAACGGCAGTTAGAACATACAGCCAAATACTGTTGCTTACTAAAATGAGTCCTAGTATAATTATGCCAATATAGAAATTTTCTACCCCTTTGCCTGGTAATAAAAACATGGAAAGGATAAAAATGATGGAATTAATAATAGTAAAAAAAACTACTTTGCCACTCTTATAAAATTGGTTAAGGTGCAAAAAATAAATGAGAGGGACCATAAGTGCGAAGCAAAATTGCACAAATACCACATCGAATTTTTTTGTATAAAAACTGTGCAACCCCATAAAAAACAAAAGGATTGCTAAAAAAACGAGAGAAACTATATTAATTAATTTTACTCGAATAGATTCCTCAAAATCCAAAGAAGGGGTGACACCAGTATTTATAAGTCGTGTAATCATTAAACAAAAATTATTGAAAAATAGGGTTTTTTTTGAAGATAAATAAATGATACTCTTTAAACCCCATAATCTTGAGTAAGATTTTTAACCTGAGTTTGGTTAAAGCTGACAGCATTCCTTATCCCGAACTCAGTCTATCCATGGGCAAGCCCATATATCTATTTTGATAACGCAAGGTTTCATCTAAGTTTAAGAGGATAGAGTTAGCGGTTGCAACCCTATCCTCAGCTCGTCATTGTCCCGTTAAACGGGACAATCTTTCTTGGTTAGCCAACCAAGGTAGCGGTGCTTAAAAATGGGCTCGGCAGAGCCCAGAGATTACCGAGCCTTACCTGCCCTACGTACAACTTCGGGAGGCAGGCGCTCGATAATGACGATGATTATAATACTAATAACCTGATATTTCGAAAACTTTTGAGCAAAAAACAAAGCACCTACGATTAAGGACACCTCTATTAATTGCTTGCGTCCTCTGGCTTTAGTATCTGATTTAGC
>CAZZML010000470.1:0-2905 GCA_964654735.1 uncultured Roseivirgaceae bacterium
GACCTTTCAAAAACAAGGGAGCTTAAGGCGGTCGGGTTGATGCGCTTGTTAGCCGACGGTAACTATTTGATTCTATTTGCACCTCTACCCTTGCATAAGTACATTAAATGCTCTTACTGTAACATAGCGAAATAAGCTGTTGGACTTTCTTTAAAATTTTGCCAAATTTGGTTTGAGTTCTTTAACTGAGTTGTACCTTCTACGTAATACTACTTTTCAACAGAAATACTGATTGCAAGTCTTGGACACAAGGGAGATTACAACAATACTAAAGTCCTGTATAAATTACTGCCTTTGAGATTAGAAGGAATTGATTATTGAAATAACCCAGCTCTGTTACCTCCGACCCAAACCTTAATAATAACTGGATTGGCGATAAGAACGAAACCCTTCTTTTTTCAAATGCTCTCGCTGTAACGGGGCTTTTTTAGCTAACCACTTTTGGAGTATTCCTGTGAAAGCAGATAATCTCTATTAAATATTTAAACTTGCAAATTTGATACCCTTTTGTACTGAGATAACCCAGACAGGAATACACTTTGGCTTTAAATAGCAAGCATGGTTTTCGATAATTGATTGATTAGCCCTGTTACTTCCTACCCAATTTTTTAAAATATTGATAGCTGGAGATAAGCACGAAAGGAGAAGCAAGATTTCCTTTGGTTTTTGCAAGAATTTACTAAGAAATTACTCTAAATTTCTGTAAGGCTAACGCCTTGCTAACTTGCCAGAAACTCACCCCGCCTTTTGTGTGATAATGAGCGATAGCGAATACACAAAAGGCGGGGTGAGTTTTTGGTCAATGTTGAGCAACTTGTTATGTGTCTTTTTCCTTGATGAGTTCTAACAGTTGGGAAATATATTCCTGCATGTCATGGTCTGATGATAATTTAGATAATCCGCCTTTAAGAGCATATCTTAGTCTCACTAGCCAACGCGCCTTTGTCGACACACCATCATGTTGAAGCCATATTTCACCTCCTACATGGTAATAAAAAGCTGGTGGTGTAAAAGGGACGGCGTCAGACTTGTTTATAACTCTCATGGTTTTTTCATTTAATGAGCCATAGAATAATTTAAATTTTTTCAATCCTACAGCAGGAGCACCAAAAGTAACGACTTCGCATATTTTATTTTCTGCTATTTTTGGATGCATACATCTAAACTTAGTAGCAAAAAGAACAGCAAGTGCGCCGCCCAAGGAATGTCCTGTAATAACTATTTCTCTGCCCAGGAGCTCATATTCTTCTAAATATTTAAAGATTGCATCTAAGCTTCTTAATTTTGTTGATTTATCTCGATAATCTAAAGTTTGCTGAAAACCGCGGTGGACATGGATCTTGCCTTTGTTTTCACAATCTCTAAGCGCAACAGGGAAAGCTTTAAAATTAGAAATAGCCCAGTCTACATTTTCACGTGTTCCACGGAATGCGACAATTACGCTTTGTTTGTTCCAGAATAGGCGACAATAACCTCTGCCGAAGCTACCGTGAACAATCTTTTGTTTTTCAAAAGCCATTCCTTTGTATGTGTATATGCCATGCTTAATTGGACCAGCATATGTAGCCTTGCACAGCTTAGCAAGCTCATAATATCTGGTTAATATTTCCCTATCTGACATTCTCTTTCCTGCACATAACGCTAAGCTAAGCGTTAGCTTGAGCGTTATGTTTTTTCAATACACCCTAATTATGCACGATCTATTTGTTATATTACTAATTCTTTAAAACGGTAGCTTAGCCACATTCTGCACCAGTTACAGCCTTTATCAAAAAAATATTCTTTTGATTCACATTTTTGATTTCTTGGAAGTTATCCAAATCGACGGGAATGCCATTTAGTGCCGTTTTGAAAAAGTTTTTAATACAGGAATTATTTTTCTGTCCATTTTTTCCACCCTTCTTAGTATGAGCAATAAAATAGCGATGTTTTACGCCAGTTTTCGACAAGTCAACATACTTTGCACGTGATGAAGTTTCACTTTTCTTCAAACCTTTCCCTAATCGTCGTCCTCGTATTATTCCTGCTGCACCTAATGCACCATCCTCAGAATTCAACATGACAAAGACATGATTTGCCAAGGTAGCTTTATCCAACCACTCAGAGTGCTTCTTTGATTGTGAGGCTGAAGAGCTCAATATCAATACATCTAACAATCCTGGTGCAAAATTCTCAAAATATTTTATGATGGTCTCCTCTATCACTAGGGAACCCAAGCTGTGAGTGAGCAGAGAAAAGTGCACACCTTCTAATTGCTCAGAATTCTCATTTTTATACTTTGATAACTGAGTCAAAACATTAAATAAATCTTTTGATGCTGCTCTTGCTTCCTTTTCTGGAAAACCCAAACGTCCACCTTTATCTGAGCCATCCCAATTGAATAGAACTACCTTGGTATTATACTCACTTTCAATATATGGCAACATCTGTTCAATAGCTTTTTCTGGGTGTTTAGCCTTACCAGCTCCGCGTCCATGAACAAATATAACTATATTTTTATTCCTACCTGATTGCTCAGCTATTATATTATCAAGCACTATATTGAAACTATCTATCTCAAACTTTTCGCCACTCGGCAATATTAACTTGTTTGATGCACATCCAAATATATTTAAAGAAAACAACAATAACAAAGTGATTTTCAATATAAATTCAATTCTCAAATTCATTTAGCTTATCCTCTCAATGGTATGCAACACAATTATTGCCTTTGCAGTTCAATACAGCTCTTTTACATTCTTCATGATACTATTTATTCATAACACACCCAAAACACATAACGCCTAAATAACCTGCGCCACTGAAGTGCTGGATTGGAATGACGCGCCAGTTGGCGTCAGAGTTGATTTAATTGTTGAACGAAGCCGCTATCGCGTCAGAAACCCCATCCTATCAATTAAACTCC
>CAZZML010000471.1:0-2904 GCA_964654735.1 uncultured Roseivirgaceae bacterium
TAATTAAATTTTCTGCCTTCGTAAGCAGCAACTTCGCCTAGTTCTTCTTCTATTCTAAGCAATTGATTATACTTAGCCATACGGTCAGAACGAGAAGCCGAACCGGTTTTTATTTGCCCGGCATTGGTTGCTACTGCAATATCTGCAATAGTTGAATCTTCCGTTTCGCCTGATCTATGTGAGATTACGGCTGTAAACCCAGCTTTATGAGCCATTTCAATAGCATCTAATGTTTCAGATAAAGTGCCAATCTGATTTACTTTAATTAAGATTGAATTGGCAGACTTTTCTTTAATTCCTCTTACTAAAAATTTTACATTGGTCACAAAAAGGTCATCACCAACAATTTGGCATCTATCGCCAATTTTAGCGGTAAGCATTTTAAACCCTTCCCAATCATTCTCATCACAACCATCTTCAATAGAATCAATCGGGTATTTTTCAATTAAGGAAGCTAGGTAATCAACCTGTTCTGCACTTGTACGAATCTTACCTTCAGCCCCTTCAAACTTACTGTAGTCGTATTTACCATCTACATAAAACTCAGAAGCGGCACAATCAAGGCCAATAGTTACATCCTTATTTGGTTCATAACCTGCAGATTTTATCGCATTAAGAATGCTCTCTAATGCTTCTTCGGTACCTCCTGCAAGGTTTGGAGCAAAACCACCTTCATCGCCCACGGCTGTACTCAATCCTTTATCGTGAAGTATCTTTTTCAAGCTATGGAAAATTTCTGTCCCCATTCTAATGGCATCAGAAAAAGTTGCAGCTCCTACTGGTCGAATCATAAACTCTTGAAAAGCTATAGGAGCGTCAGAGTGAGAACCTCCATTTATGATATTCATCATAGGCACAGGCAATTTATGTGCATTTGCTCCACCAATATATTGGTATAGTGGAAGACCAGATTCTTCTGCTGCTGCTTTCGCCACCGCCAAAGAAACCCCTAAAATAGCGTTTGCACCTAGTTTAGACTTAGTATCAGTCCCGTCTAAATCAATCATTATTTGATCAATTAGCCGTTGCTCTGTAACCATAAAACCAACTACTTCAGGAGCGATTACCTCGTTCACATTTTCAACGGCTTTTAACACACCTTTGCCTAAGTATTTCGATTTATCTCCATCGCGAAGCTCTACTGCCTCATTTTCTCCGGTAGAAGCACCAGAAGGAACTGCGGCTCTTCCTAATACTCCGTTGGTTGTAATTACATCTACTTCAATGGTAGGATTACCTCTTGAGTCTAAAATTTGTCTGGCGTGTACTTGTTCTATAATTGCCATAATGTTAACTAGTTATTTTGTTATTAGTTCTATAAAATTATCAAATAGGTACTCTGAATCATGCGGCCCCGGAGACGATTCGGGGTGATATTGAACAGAGAATATTTTTTTGCCCTTAATCTCAATACCTTCAACCGTATCATCATTTAAGTTAATATGGGTTTTATTTACTACAGTAGAATTTTCAACATCTTTACCAGATATAGAAAATCCGTGATTTTGAGAAGTAATTTCACTGGTTCCGGTTTTGAGATTTTTAACAGGATGGTTTAGCCCTCTGTGCCCATGGTGCATTTTATACGTGCCAATATTAAAAGATCGTGCAATTAACTGGTGTCCTAAACAGATGCCGAAAAGGGGCTTTTCAGACTCTATAAGTCCTTGCACTGTGGCTACTGCATAGTCCATAGCTGCAGGGTCTCCCGGCCCATTGGAGAAAAACACACCATCTGGTGTCCATTCCAATATTTTTTTAAATGATGTTTTAGCAGGAAATACTTTCAACTGACATCCTCTTTTCACAAAATTATTAAGGATGCTTCGCTTGATACCGAAATCGAGGACAGCCACTTTAATTTTATTTTTTTCACCTAACACATAAGGCTTAGTTGTTGATACCTCTGAAGCCAATTCCAGGCCATCCATTTGAGGAAGTTTTTTTAATTCTTTTTCTAACTTTCCTTCAGTCAAATCAGACGATATTATTACGTTCATTGCTCCTTTGTCTCTAATATGACGAACTAAGGAACGGGTATCAACATCTGCAATTCCAACCACCTGGTGCTTTTCTAAATATTCTTGCAACGGTTCTGACCCCTCTCTGCTACTATATTTTGAAAAGTCATTAATTATTAAACCATTTATTTTAGGTGCTTCTGACTCATTTTCTTCTTCAACAGTGCCATAATTGCCAATATGCGCATTGGTGTTTATAACCACTTGTCCATAATACGATGGGTCGGTATATACTTCTTGATAGCCTGTCATACCTGTATTAAAGCAAATTTCGCCCCCTGAAGTACCTACTTTTCCGATAGAGGTGCCTTCCATTTTAAATCCATCTTCTAGTAATAAATATGCTTTTTTCTTGGCAGGTTTGTTCATAATAAAATATTAAAGTTGATGACTGTTTACCAATGTATAATAAACGTGGTAATAATGGTGCAAAAATAAAAAAGGGATTAGATAAAAATCTAATCCCTTCCAAATTACTTTCATAAAAAAATTATTTCTTGTCTTCTGCTTCAGTACTGTCTGATCCTTCAGAGGCGCTATCTTCACTAGGGCTTTCTTCTTCGGTAGTTTCTTCTGAATTTGCTTCTTCTTTTACTACCTCAGCATCAGAAATAACTTCTTCAGTTTTAGCTTCTACCTCAGGAGCTTCTTCTTTTTTCGCTCCTCCTCTTCGGCTTCTACGCGTTTTAGGCTTCTCTTCTTTTGCTTCTTTCTGCATTAAATCGTTATAATCTACTAATTCAATAATGCACATTTCAGCATTATCCCCAAAACGATTACCAGTTTTAAGAATACGTGTATATCCTCCAGGACGAGTTGCTATTTTCTCAGCTACCTCATTAAATAATTCAGAAACAGATTCTTTATTTTGTAAATAAGAAAA
>CAZZML010000472.1:0-2898 GCA_964654735.1 uncultured Roseivirgaceae bacterium
AATGGTTGGCAATTGGAATGCGTAATAGATTATTCATGAATTATTCAGGTTAGAAACTCAGGTTTTTAGGAAACTATATAACACTTCTTTTGCGGAGTTGAAGAGGCAACTGGTTTAATTGATTGGGATAAACTGAGAGAACCACTACATTTGCCAAAATTTTATTACCAACTAATTATGCAACGAGACGAAGCTATCTTTAACCTTATTGGGCAAGAAAAAGAAAGACAACAAAAAGGCCTAGAATTAATTGCCTCAGAGAATTTTACCTCTCCTCAAGTAATGGAGGCAATGGGCAGTGTGCTTACCAATAAATATGCCGAAGGATTACCTAAAAGGAGGTATTATGGAGGCTGCGAAATTGTGGACGAAGTAGAGCAACTAGCCATTGATCGAGTAAAAGAATTATATGGAGCCTCATGGGCAAATGTACAGCCGCATTCAGGTGCGCAGGCCAATGCAGCGGTTATGCTAGGGGTGCTCGAAGCAGGAGATAAAATTTTGGGCTTTGACCTCTCTCACGGAGGTCATTTAACACACGGCTCACCAGTTAACTTTTCAGGAAAACTATATAACACTTCTTTTTACGGAGTTGAAGAGACAACTGGTTTAATTGATTGGGATAAACTGAGGGAAACGGCTCGTAGAGAGAAGCCGAAATTGATTATTTGTGGAGCTTCAGCTTATAGCCGAGATTGGAACTATGAGCATATCCGTGAAACAGCAGATGAGGTTGGTGCCTTGGTTTTAGCAGACATTTCACATCCTTCAGGACTAATTGCAAGAGGTTTGTTAAACGACCCTTTGGAACATTGCCATATTATTACCTCCACTACCCACAAAACGTTAAGAGGCCCCAGAGGAGGAATGATTATGCTAGGCGAAAACTTTGACAATCCTTGGGGTAAAACCACGCTAAAAGGAGTGGTAAAAAAAATGTCGGCTATTTTAGATAGTGCTGTATTTCCTGGTACACAAGGAGGGCCGTTAGAGCATGTTATTGCAGCCAAAGCCATTGCTTTTGGAGAAGCCTTATCAGATGAGTATTTAGAGCATGTAATCCAAGTGCAAAAAAATGCACATACCTTAGCAGAAGCCTTTAATCAAAACGGGTACAACTTAATTTCGGGAGGAACAGATAACCATATGATGCTAATCGACCTTAGAAATAAAGAGGTAACAGGCAAACAAGTAGAAAATGCTTTAACAAAAGCGGATATCACCATCAACAAAAACATGGTGCCGTTTGATACACAATCTCCCTTTGTTACTTCGGGCATTAGAGTAGGTACTGCTGCCGTAACTACGCGTGGTTTGCTCGAAGCAGATATGGTTAATATTGCCAACCTTATTGACAAAGTGATTACCAATATTGATAATGATGTTGCTTTAGAAGAAGTTAAATTTGAGGTGAACGAGTGGATGAAAAGTTTCCCGTTATACGCTAGTGCTCAACCTGTTTCCTATTAAAATAAATGTCTTTAGATCAAATAGAAGTTTATAATGATGATGAAGGTGAAAAGGAAATGACCTTTCTGGATCATCTTGAAGAATTGCGTTGGCACCTAATTAGAGCCGTTTCTTCTATTTTAATTCTGGCCGTTGTTGTTTTTTTATCTAAAGATTTTGTGTGGCACAGCATTATCTTGGCTCCATCGAGGTTAGATTTTTGGACCTACAGGATGATGTGCCAGGCAGGGGAATACTTTAATTCTCCCACACTTTGTATTCAAGATTTGCCTTTTATTATTCAGAACCGAAAAATGACAGGCCAATTTACAATGCATATAACTTCCTCTGCCTTAATTGGTCTGTTGGTAGCTTTTCCTTATGTATTTTGGGAGATATGGCGGTTTATTAAACCAGGGCTGAGAAACGAAGAGCGAAAGCATTCAAAAGGATCTGTGTTTTTTGTAAGCCTTTTATTTACCTTAGGTGTGCTATTTGGCTACTTTATCATTTCTCCACTGTCCATAAATTTTTTAGCTCATTATTCAGTAGATGGCTCCATTGCTAATGAGTTTGAGCTTTCCAATTATGTATCAACCATTTCTATGATTGTGCTGGCAAGTGCATTTTTGTTTCAACTGCCAATGGTGGTGTATTTTTTATCTAAAGCAGGTATTATTACACCAAGCGTTATGAAGCACTACAGGCGACATGCCATTGTAGCTATATTAATTTTAGGAGCTTTACTCACTCCTCCTGACCCCATGAGCCAGATACTTATTGCCGTACCTTTGCTTGGTCTTTATCAAATAAGTATATTTATATCAGCAGGTGTTCTTCGTAACAAAAAGAAAAAAGAACCTGTCTAAAAATAAACTATTTCTATTATGAGCTTGAATGTAGCAATTGGTGGTGACCACGCAGGTTACAATTTAAAAAAGGTAATTGTTAAACTCTTAGAAAAAAGAGGCTATACCATAAAAGACTTCGGCCCTCACTCCAGAAATTCCGTGGATTATCCCGACTTTGTTCATCCGGTAGCTACGGGCGTTCATTCTGGCCAATACGATTTAGGCGTGGTAATTTGTGGTAGTGGCAATGGCGTTTGTATGACGGCCAATAAACACACCGATATTAGAGCAGCCTTATGCTGGCAACCTGAGCTAGCCTCTCTTGCAAGACAACATAATAATGCCAATGTGCTTTGCATACCTGCACGCTATATTTCAGAAAAAGAGGGGATTGCTATTACCAATGCTTTTTTCGATGCTGAATTTGAAGGCGGCAGACACCAGCGAAGAGTTGATAAGATTAATTTGTAGGGCAATGTCATCACTCTTGAATTTTTGAGAGCAGTCTGCTGTTTTTTCTTGAGGTATAGTAAGAAGAGAACTATTTAACCCGAATTCTAAGACCTCTCAAACAAGGTAGCAAAAAGCAGCTAACTTT
>CAZZML010000473.1:0-2892 GCA_964654735.1 uncultured Roseivirgaceae bacterium
CTTTAGGATTACGTACTTTAAATCAAGTGGATTGAGTTGAGCAAGGAGCTGCTCAATAAAGCTCGGATCATCCACCGAAAGAATGTTTTCTCTACGTTCGTGGGGTACACCACTAGGGTAAATGCTTGCGTAAATTTCGTGCAATATTCTAAGTTCATCTGCTCTTTGCCTTTTTTTGGCTTTTAGCATTTTATGTTCCACCCGGTTAATGGATTTAACACTATTAAGTTGCTCACTTTCTACCAAGGCAGCTAAGGTTGTATCTACTTTAATGGCTTTCTCTTTAATGCCAGCATATAATAAGGCTACTGCCTCCTTGGCTTTATCTAAACTTAGCTGCCCGTTAGATTTTGATTTTACGTAGGCATTTATAAACAAATCTTCTCTTAAGAAAATATCTCTAAATGAAACACCCAGTTTATCAATTTTGTGGCAAGTAGCCTGACCTAAATACATTACAAATGAACGAGGCATTAAAATAGGAAACGCCAATTTAAAATGATCGAAAACTGATTTTAGTTGGAACCAATAGGCCAACTCCGATGGTCCACCTACATAGCCTAAGTTGGGCAAAATCACCTCTTGATACAGAGGACGCAAAATAACATTAGGGCTAAACCGTTCAGGGTTTGATTCTATCATCGCCTCAATTTCCTGAGTTGAAAACTGCAAATCAGTATCCACTACCAAAAAACGATCTCCTTCCTTTACTATTCTGGCTCGCAAGCCATCAACCAGATAAAATAAATTCAATTCACGAGGTTGTAATTGCTGCTTATAGCCAGCTTTGTCTAAGGCATTGCTTTGAGCTTCCACCAAAGGGTGCGAAATTTCTTCAAATAGTTCTTCTTTAATCACATGAATAAACTCTTTCTTGAACCGAGCATCATCAGCATCTAAACAAACAAGCCCTTCACTCCCGAACATTGCATTCACATAATCACGAACAACATCAGATAAGTTTGAGTGCTTCTTCAATGCCTGCTTAAACACTTCAGTTCTGCCAGGTAATTGATTCAGAACATCTTCAAGACCTTCTGTATTAAATCTACCTGTGGCTCCTCCTTGGTCCGTTTCCCATTCATACTTTTTATTATCGATGTATAAATGATTTATCTCTTCATAGTCATGGTCTTCGCTACCCATCCAATACACAGGTACAAATTTGTAGTCCGGGTAGGTTTCAGAAAGTTTTTTAGCCAGATTTATAGTTGCTACCAATTTATAAATGTAGAATAATGGCCCGGTAAAAATATTAAGCTGATGCCCTGTGGTAACTGTAAATGTTTTGCCATCCAATAAAGAGTCTATATTGGCAATAACAGCCTCTGGTGTTTCAATATTGGCGTACTGCTCATTAAGGACTTCTACTAATGTATTTCGATAATCAACACTAAAATCCTTGGCTTGCAAGGCTTTTTTATAGCCTTCTAACGTTGGTGTGTGTGCATAAAATGGATTTAGTTTTGGGTTGCCTTCTACATAATCAACAATGAGTTTCGAAAACAATCCTGTTTCTTTAAAATCCAGTTTTATACAATCCATACAGTTTATTAATGATTAATACCAATGTTCAATTCCCAATTCTTGTTTATTTTATGGGCTCTCCAGTAAGGTCAAATTCGGTTGCATCCGTAATTTTTACATTGGCAAAATCGCCAACTCGCAAAAAGTGGTCTTTTGCATTAATTAGCACTTCATTGTCAACTTCTGGTGAATCAAATTCAGTTCGGCCGATAAACTGCCCACCTTCAACTCGATCAATTAACACCTTAAACACCTTACCAATTTTTTCCTGATTTAGTTCCAACGAAATTTGCTCCTGCAATTCCATAACGGTATTAAGTCGTTCTTGTTTCACTTCTTCGGGTACATCATCATCAAAATTATAGGCGTGGGTATCTTCTTCGTGAGAATAGGCAAATACACCTAACCTTTCAAATCTAAATTCTTCCACAAATTTCAACATCTCCTCAAAGTCTTCTTCCGTCTCACCCGGATAACCTACAATAAGCGTGGTTCGAATGCCAATACCCGGCACCTTGCTACGGATATCTTTTATAAGTTTTTCGGTTTTTTCTCGAGTTATACCTCTTCGCATAGCTTTCAGTACTTCTGTTGAGCCGTGTTGTAAAGGAATATCGAGGTAGTTACAGATATTCTCTTTCTCAGCCATAACTTCTAACACATCCTGCGGAAACCCTGCTGGAAAAGCATAATGTAACCGAATCCATTCGATGCCATGCACCTCTGAAATGGCACGCATTAAATCCGCTAATTTACGCTCCCCATAAATATCTAATCCGTAATAGGTTGAGTCTTGTGCAATCAAGAGCAGCTCTTTTACGCCATTTTTGGCCAAGTGTGTAGCTTGTTTAACTAAGTCTTCAATTTTTATAGAAACGTGCTTACCTCTCATTAGAGGAATGGCACAAAAAGAGCAGGGGCGGTCACAGCCTTCCGATATTTTTAAATGAGCATAGTGAGGGGCAGAAACATTCATTCGCTCCCCGAGCAATTCGTGTTTGTAGTCAGCGTTAAAACGTTTGAGCAAACCGGGTAACTCCATCGTTCCAAAAAAGGCATCTACTGCAGGGATTTCTTCCTCGAGATCGTCTTTATACCGTTGAGATAGACAACCCATCACGTACAATTTATCAATGGCACCTTCTTCCTTTGCATCGGCATAACGAAGTATGGTATCGATTGATTCTTGTTTAGCATCTCCAATAAAACCGCAAGTATTTACGATAATTATATTGGCATCATCAGTAGTAGCTTCGTGTGTTGCTTCAACTTTATTCCCTTTTAATTGCGTTAGCAAAACTTCAGAATCTACTAAGTTTTTAGAGCAACCTAAGGTTACTACATTTACTTTATCTTTTTTTCTTG
>CAZZML010000474.1:0-2869 GCA_964654735.1 uncultured Roseivirgaceae bacterium
ATTATTTTAATTGGTGCTGGTATTACTCGGTTTTTTGGAGAGGAAGGCATGATGCATATTAGAGAAGGCGAATCTTCGAATACCTTTATCTCTGAGCAAACCTATATTAACGCTACCATATTAGATGGTGATGAAAAAAAAGAGTTTCATGATAAAGTGCTTTTTAGCCGAATTAAAAATAATCGTTATTCCAACTCGGTATCACTTAACTCGGGTAAAGTTAATTTTAAAGTAAAACAATTCATTTTTAATGCCACTCAAATTATAGAACATAACGAAGAGCTAGGAGCCCCAATGCTTACATTGGTAACAGCAGGAGGTAGAGGCAGAGAGAATCGCTATTTTTCCGATGGTGAAGTTAGCAACCTTAATGGCATGCCCATTAGCTTTAATGCACTTGCAGATACCAGCACATTGCGCATTATTGCTTCTGACTCTGGGTTAGTTCTTAATACGCCTTTTCCAATAAATACAATGAGTATGGATACCCGCGATATGTCTCAGGTTGAGGCAAATCAATGGGTTCCGGCTTTGTATAGAACTCTTTACACCATTGGCGAAATTAATTTTGTAATCACTGGTCACGATCCCAAGGGAAGGATAAAAATAGTATCGGCACAAACAGAAAGTAACACACAGCAAACCAGAGATGCCATAGTATTGGAGGTGTCGGGTATGGGGCAAACCCAAGAGGTATTATTATTTGGAGGCAGAGGTTATAAGCCGGAGCCGGTGTTTGTAGAAGTTGGAGGAGTGAATATGAGTCTTTCTTACGGCTCTAAAATAGTGAAAATTCCATTTAGGGTTGCGTTAAAAGACTTTCAATTAGATAGGTACCCTGGTTCTATGAGTCCTTCTTCGTATGCGAGCGAAGTAGTAGTTACCGATGGAGATGAAAGTTACCCTTTTAGAATTTATATGAATCATATTCTTGATCATGGAGGTTACCGATTTTTTCAATCATCGTACGATCAGGATGAGATGGGGACTGTACTTTCAGTTAATAAAGACAGACCGGGGACGTTGGTTACTTATGTGGGATACACACTCCTTTTTTTAGGCCTTATTGCCATAATTTTTTCTAAAAAAACAAGGTTCCGTTATCTGTCATCTCAAATTGATAGGGTGCATAAAAAACGCCAGAAGTTAGCAGCAGCTTTAGTTACGCTATTATTAGTTTCCTCTTCTGCAATGGCAATAGAAGTGCCAGAAGTTCCTCCAATTAAACAAGCGGAGGCATTTGGCAGGTTAATTTACCAAACCAATGCAGGTAGAATGACACCTATTAACTCGTTGGCAAGCGATCTTTTGCGTAAAGTATATAAAAGTAGTTCGTTAGAGGGGTACACAGCTGAACAGGTAATGTTGGGTATGATGAGCAATGCTCATGGGTGGCAACATGTACCTATGATTTTAGTAAAAAATGAAGCAATTGAAGGAATGCTTGGCTTAAGTAGTAAATATGGCAGCTTTAATGATTTTTTTAGTGAGAAAGGAGAGTACAAACTGCTTGATGTGGTAAATGCAGCCTATGCAAAAAAGCCTTCGATGCAATCTACTTTTGATAAAGATTTGATTAAGGTGGATGAGCGACTTAATATTTCCTACTTGGTGTATCAAGGAATGCTTTTAAAAGTATTTCCAGCTCCAAACGACCCAGGGCATCATTGGGTTTCTCCACTTGATGAAGAGTTTTATACACTTTCGGGAGACGATTCAGTATTTGTGCGCAACGGGGCGTTCCAATACTTTAGAAGCATTGCAACAAAAGATTACGAGCAAGCCGATTTGATTTTGAATGGAATTAAAAAATATCAACGAACCTATGGAGGCGAAGTACTACCTTCTGATCAACGAGTTTCAATGGAGATTTTTTTTAATAAGTGGAATATTTTCAAAAATTTGTTTCCTTACTTTCTGTCAGTCGGTTTCGTACTTATGATTTTAGTTTTTATCACTATACTCAACCCAAAGGTTCAGCTTAGTATTCCTATAAAAATAATGCTTGGTTTAATCATTCTTGGCTTTATTGCACATACCGGTGGCTTAGGTATGCGTTGGTATATTTCGGATCATGCTCCTTGGAGCAATGGTTACGAAGCAATGGTGTATATTGCTTGGGCAACCGTTTTAGCAGGTCTGTTGTTTAGTAAAAAATCACCTATGACTTTGGGTGTAACAGCGTTCCTTTCTGGTATTATACTATTTGTGGCGCATTTAAGTTTCTTAGACCCACAGATTACAAATCTGGTACCTGTGCTTAAATCATATTGGTTAACCATACACGTTGCCACTATTACAGCTAGTTATGGTTTTATGGCACTGGGAGCTTTACTTGCCTTCTTAAATCTATCCATTATGATATTTAAGAATAAAAAAAATAACCTTCGACTGTCGCTTTCTATAGAAGAGCTTACTTATGTAATAGAAATGTCATTGAGTATAGGTATTATCCTCTTAACCATTGGCAATTTCTTAGGGGGAGTTTGGGCAAACGAATCGTGGGGTAGATATTGGGGTTGGGATCCGAAAGAAACCTGGGCACTGGCTTCTATCATTTTCTATGCCTTTATATTACATATGCGATTTATTCCGGGCTTAAAAGGAGCTTATGCCTTTAACTTTGCATCACTAGTTGCATTTGCCTCCATTATTATGACCTTCTTTGGGGTTAATTATTACCTATCTGGTTTACACTCCTACGCAGCAGGAGATCCGATGCCAATACCTTCATGGGTATATTATAGTATTGCGATCGTAGCAGTTCTAGGGGCTTTATCTTACTGGCGTAATAGCCGGTTTGAAAGTGAGGAGTTAACCTGAATAATTCATGAATAATCTATTACGCATTCCAATTGCCAACCATTCA
>CAZZML010000475.1:0-2866 GCA_964654735.1 uncultured Roseivirgaceae bacterium
ATCCTCTGATTGGGCAAAGCCAAATTGGCTCCAAAGCAATGCTGCTCCCAATATGTAAATTGCTCTAATTTTCATTTCTATTTCTTAAATATGTAATTGATAACACCGCACTCCAAATTAGTATGCGGAAGGTCATAGCCTGAAGACTCTCAGGTGCCACCGTATCGAAGAAAACAGTGAGTAATATAGATAAAACAAGTAAATGGCTCATTAATATGGCCGTTGGACCCTTATACTCAGGTTGCTTCCATAGTATATAAGCAATAAACAAAGAGGCAATGCCTAGTACTACGTTGTACACTACCAACCACTCTAATACTTGATAATTGGGCGCAGTTATTTTTAATAATATACTGCTTCCGGCAATCACTGATAAACCACCAATCAATGCTGCTAAAAATGCGGATACTATTCTACCTAGGTTTGCCATCTTTGTTTAGTTTGTATCGTCATTGCGAGGAACGAAGCAATCTGTACTTATTTTAGAGATTTCTTCACTTCGTTCGCAATGACGTGTTTTATATTTTACAAGCCTCTCATCATAGCTCTTTGTGTGAATTTATCATCACCAAGGCCTTTCTCTAATTCAATATTCGATAACTTAATTACTGTTTTATGGTTTCTTTGTACATTTTCCATGTTTTGGGTAATTATTGTCCAATACCCTTTAATTTGTTTAAATTCAGGAATTGTTAACACCTTTAATAACTCTTCGTCTTCATCGTAAAACTCTATTTTTAAAGGAATCCACTTGTCTTTAATAACCCATGCTACTCGTTTAGAATACTGCCCTTCTTCTTTGGGCGTGCTTTCTATTACATAGCATTGCTCGCCATTAAGGGTTTCTGATTTTAATAATTTATGGGTATCCTTGTTAGGGTTGCGCTTTTCCATGTCTTCATAGGTAAAATCAGATCCCATAAAATAATCGTCTTTGCTACCTCCTGATATCCTCTTTACTTTTTTAAGGGCAGGCAAGTATAGCCATTGGTCATCGTCTCTGTCGTCATCATAACTAAAGTTTAAAAACGATGTATTTTTAACATCGGCAGGTGCTTTAAAGTACATTACCTTTTTTTCAACTTCATCATAATCTTTTAAAAACTGGTGTAAGTAACGTACACGTTCTTTCCCCTTAGAGTTGATGAGGGTCATGGTCATATCCGATTCGCCATCGTTGGGCGATTCTCGATTATACACTTTCCATGCAATTTCTTCTCCTGTTTGTGCCTTTACCTTTGCAGGCACCACAACTGCCAGCATTACTATGCCGAGTGCAGCTATAACTAATTTTAAATTTTTCATTTTATTATAATTTATTGATTGTTATTAACTTATTTTTTTCTTACCCTTTAGCCACTAAAACACAAATGTTATCGCTGTGGCAGCTAACTATTTTTTCTTATCAAAGTAAATATTACTCATATACAGCACTATAAACATAATTGTAACAGTGCCAACAAAGCTTGTAAACATATTAAGCGATACTACTGCACCTAATGCCTGATTTGGCAAAAACTCGGATACCAGCAATACTAAAAATCCTGCGATTACCACAATGGCGTTAAAGGAGATTGCCCTGCCGGAATGTGCCATGGTTTCAATAATTGTTAATTCTTTGTTGCCAGTAGCAAGGGCATTAATCTTATACCTGTCAATAAAATGAACGGCATAGTCAATACCAATACCAATGGCAATACTTGAAATTAATGCAGTAGTTGTTTCAAGCGGAATATTTAACCAGCCCAGTACTCCAAACGAAATAACGGCTGTAATCATAATTGGAATAGTGCCTATTAAACCTATTTTAAAGCTTTTAAACATAAGTGCCAACAGTATTAAAACAATAAAGAAAGAAAGCACCAAACTTTTAATTTGACCTTCTAAAATAAGGTTATTGAATAGTAATAAGGTATAACCACTGCCTGCAAAATTTAAATCTACTCCAATGGCTTTAAAGTCGTCTTCGTATGTTCTTAAATGTGCCAGTATGTCTTCTAACGTTTTGGAGTTATCTGTTTTTACCTGTAAATTGTAGTTTCCTGTTCTAAAGTCCGAATCTACTACTTCCCATAATTTATCGGGGTCTCCGCTCATTTCGTATAATAAAATGTATTGGGCTACTAGGTCGCTATTGTCTGGAATGGTGTTAAACTCTTCCCTATCTTCATTAAGCACCTTGTTCATACGCTTAAGAAAATCATTAATGCTAATTCCTCCGCCAATCATATCAAATTTGGCAATGGTTTCGTTCATCATTTTCTCTGCCAGGTTTAGCACCTGAGGCGATTTAAATGTATCGTTGTTTTTCCCTTCTAAAATTACATTTATGGAGGTTGTACCCATAAACTTTTCGTTTACAAAGGCATCTGTTTGCACAATGGGGTTCGAATCTGGAAAACGCTCTAAGAAGCTTGAGTTAATCCATACTTTAGAAGCTCCATACCCAAAGAATATCACCAACAGAATAGTCCAAACAATAAAGGCGGTTTTGTACTTTGTTATTTTGAGGGCAAACCAGCCTGCCCAATTGGCAAATGCATCTTCTTTCTTCGCTTTCTCTTCTTGGTGCTTTACTTTTGGCAAACCTAAAAGCATAGCTCCTGCCGGTATTATTACTAATGATAAAAACATTGCAAAAAGCACTCCTAATGCCGCAAATACTGCAAAATATTTAATCGGATACACTTCGGAAGTTAATAAGGAAAGAAAACCAACAGCAGTAGTTACGGATGTCATAGCAACTGGCTTCCACATTTCGGCTACCATATTGCTAATTTTATCCTCTTTTGATTTACTCTTATTAGCCCGCATATACAGTTGCAAATGGCTAAACATATGAATGCCATCTGCCACTCCAATGGCA
>CAZZML010000476.1:0-2865 GCA_964654735.1 uncultured Roseivirgaceae bacterium
ATTCACAAAGGAAAAATAGTTGCCAAAATGCTGTATTAATTAGAACTTAGCCGTATAATCCAATAGCCTTAATAGTGGTTTTTTTTAAGTTCAAAAATATTTATAAACCGATCTGTCAACTTCCTACCCGATAAGTATCAAAGGGATAGGTTGATTGTATATTTGATACTGCTGATATAGGAAAACTCTCTACTACTTTTAAATGGAGCCTCTGCTAAATAATGCAGGTTAAGTCGAGCTTTGTTAATCGATTTATGACAGGAGTGCATTGCAAATTAGCCATGGTGTATGTGAAATAGTAGTAGCATTAGTATTTTAGTGGTCAGACCTCTTACCTTTACACAAATAATGGAAAAGCACAAAAAATATGTGAAACCTGCACAATTTGCTGAGTTTGAAATAATTAAAGCAATTGTTACTAAAAAATGGGCGGTTAGTCAAAAACTGCCTCCCGAGCGCAAATTAGCAGAAACACTTGGTATTACCAGACCTACTTTACGCGAAGTATTGCAACGGTTATCGAGAGATGGCTGGATAACAATAAGGCACGGGAAACCAACAGTTGTAAACGATTACAAAAAAAACGGTGGGCTCGGAATACTTAATTCCCTGATTTATTTTAACGAACTAACTTCAAGTAAATTAGTAGAAGACTGGCTAGAGTTTAGACTAATAATTTTTCCGGATTTGGCCTGCAAAGCAATAGTATCTAACCCTGATGTTGTTATTGAAATGCTACATAAAGCTCCTGCATTAGAGGCAACCAACGAAGAATTTGCTGTTTACGATTGGGATTTGCAATGGCTTCTTATAAACAACTGCAACAATTTAATTGCCAAAATGCTCTATAACGATTTAGCAAGCCTCTACCTTAAACACTGCTTTATATTTTTTAAAAATGACCATGCTAAAACAGCCTCTGTCAACTATTATGAAGAGCTAAAACAATCAATCGTAAATAATAAAGAAAATATTACAGCTATTATAAAAAATGCTATGTACGAGGGCGCAGCACTTTGGAGCAAGATACAAAATACCAACAATTTATAATGAAACGGTTTATAGAAAGCTATAAAGGAGAAGAATTTGACCTAATAGTAATTGGCGGTGGAATTACAGGGGCAACCATAGCTTATGAAGGAGCATCGCGTGGTTTAGCGGTTGCTTTAATCGAAAAGTCTGATTTTGGAAGTGCCACCTCAGCGGCCACTTCAAAAATGATACACGGGGGGCTACGCTATTTATCAACCTTTGAATTTGGGCTGGTACGAGAGTCTTTAAGAGAGCGGAGAGTGCTTACTAACATTGCCCCTAACTTTGTTCATCCAGTACCTTTTCTTTTTGCAAATTATAAAAACGACAGGGTTTCGGCTCTTAAAATGAACGTTGGCATGCTGTTGTACGAGCTGTTTTCGTACGATAAAAACCGGATAAAAGACAAAAGCAAAAAAATGCCTTGCTTTAAAACTCTTTCATCTGAAAAAGCAGCTGAATTAATTCCTAACGCTAACAAAAAAGGACTGGTTGGCGCACAGCTATACTACGATTGTGCAAGCCATTCGCCCGAAAGGTTAACATTGGCTTTTATTAAATCGGCCGTAAGCTATGGTGCTTCGGTAGCCAATTATACCCAAATGGAGGGTTTTATAGTAGAAGAAAATTTAAAAACCAAAATTGTAAAGGGTGTTAACGTAATTGATAAACTAAATAACAGTAAAATAGATATTAACGGAAAATTAGTTATTAATTGTGCCGGCCCCTGGGCTGATTTGGTTTTAGATAAAGCTACTTTAAAACAAGGCAATAATGTGTTAAGGCGTTCGGAAGGGATTCATATTATTACCAATAAACTTGTAAGCGATTATATATTTTCGGGCTTTACACCCACCGGCAAACACTTTTTTCTAGTGCCCTACCGAAACCACACCCTAATTGGCACCACCGATAAAGAATTTATTGGAAACCCCGATGAATATAAAGTAACCCGAAAGGTCATCGAAGAGTTGCTCAACGAAGTAAATAGCTCGTTTGGAAATGGTAGCAAAATTAAATATGAAGATATTGTTTACACCTATGGAGGGCTTCGCCCATTGGTTGAGGGGCAAACTGAAGATGTATATAACTCATCGAGAAAGTATGAGATTACCGGTGAAAAGAAAAATGGAATTGAAGGGCTAATTACGGTTGAAGGTGGCAAATTTACTACCAGCAGAAGGCTTGCCGAAAAAGCAATTGATAAAGCCATAAGAATTCTTAAAATACCAAAGAAACCCTCCATTTCTGAAAACGAATATTTAAAAACATGTGAAATAGATAATTTCCGGGATTTTGTACTGAAAAAGCAAAAACAATATGCTGATTTACTCCCGCAGCAAGTTGAATATTTGGCAAAAAGCTATGGCAATGAAATTGACGCATTATTTGAAATTGCCAGAGAAAACCCAGCTTACAAAGAAACCCTGAATGCTGACGGGGAAAACCTTGCACAGGTAGTATTTGCTATAAAAACTGAAATGGCTAAAACATTACCGGATATTATGCTTCGCAGAACAGGGCTGGCACAATTGGGGCATCCCGGTAAAGAGGTACTTTTTAAGGTTGCCAACCTTGCAGCAAAAGAATTGAATTGGGATAGTCGGAAACTGAATACGGAAATGGAGGAAATGGAAAAAATATTGAAAATACCAAACTAAATGGGAGATGCAATCCCTTGGGGAACAAAACAAATACTAATAAGGTTTGATATTTTCGCTATTAGAATTTGTTTTCGATTTGTTTTTTGCGATTTGGAATTTATAGACAAACTCCAATAAACCCGCATTATGCAATAGGGTTCGTAATGAGAATGCAAACTGCAATAAATCA
>CAZZML010000477.1:0-2849 GCA_964654735.1 uncultured Roseivirgaceae bacterium
ATTTCTCCAAAAAAAAGTTGTTTATGGATGGAAATAGCCAAGTTGGGTTAAGTTTTAAGCAAATAGCAACATGTCCATATTAGATAATACAAAAATGCTGTCCTAGTTAGAACTTAGCCGATTTTACTTTTAGAATGCACTTTTAAAAGCCAGAAAGGGACTTTTCTCTTTTTAAGTTTAAAGTTTACCTGCAACTATTGAGAAGTTACTTGACGAATTTATAAAATACTAATTTTCAGCATTTTATAACTATCGACATAGTTAAAAAATAGCCCAAATAATGAACAGATTGCTTCTCCGCTAAATGGCGGATCGCAATGACGTTCTTACTGTCATTCCCCTACGCTGATTTAAAAAATACTCTTAGAATGACGCACAAAAGTGATGTAAGTTGGACACTACTACCTCTAAAGTTTTAGAACTTTGACAGAGTGGGAAGAAAAAAGGGTATGAAAACTTAGTTTTCATACCCTTTTGAATATTTATTATCATATCTCTCCGCTTGAGGGAGATCCCTCCCGATAGCCTATCGGGATCGCAGGGATGACGACTAAGAAGGAGTTTTAAGCCTCGCCCATAGCACCTCCAAAATTCATTGGGAATTGGGGTGCTTCGTTCGATTGCTTAATTGGCCCGTGTGCTTGTTCGTATTTTTGAATATTATCATTCAAAGCTCCCAATAAGCGCTTGGCATGTTCAGGAGTAATTACTACTCTCGATTTTACCTTGGCTTTTGGTACTCCAGGCATTAATCTAATAAAATCGATTACAAACTCACTATTAGAGTGTGCAATCATGGCAAGGTTTGAATATACACCTTCTGCTACCTCTTCAGACAACTCTATGTTAATCTGATTTGGGTTCTGGTTTTCAACCTGCGATTTATTTTTCTCGTCTGCCATGTTATTAGCTTTCTGCTTTTACTCCTGCCTTGTCGGCAGACACGTCCTCTTTCACTTCTTCCACAACTGCCGGAGCGCTTAACGATTCTAGTTCAGCTTTGTTTGCCACAAACATATCGTCAAATACACGTTGGCCTGTACCAGCAGGAATTAAGTGTCCAACAATTACATTTTCTTTCAAGCCATTTAAGGTATCTCGCTTACCTCTAATAGAAGCTTCGCTCAATACTTTGGTGGTTTCTTGGAAAGAAGCCGCTGAAATAAAACTTTCAGTTCCTAATGAAGCTGCAGTAATACCCTGCAAGGTTGGCTTAGAAACCGCAGGTTGTGCAGCACGAGAAGCCACCAATTTGGCATCCTTTCTCTTCAACGAAGAATTCTCATCTCTTAGCTCACGTGAAGTTACTATTTGACCAGGCTTAAAGTTATTAGAGTCACCAGCATCGGTTACAAAATACTTATCTAGTATATCATCATTTTCTCCTCTAAATACAAACTTGTTCACTAAAGTATTTGCTAAGAAAGTTGTATCTCCTGAATCCAGGATCATCACTTTCTGCATCATTTGACTAACGATACATTCAATATGCTTATCGTTGATTTTTACACCCTGTAATCTATAAACCTCCTGAATTTCGTTTACAATATATCGCTGTACTGCAGTAGGTCCTTCAATTGAAAGAATATCATTAGGTGTGATGGCTCCATCTGAAAGTGGTGTTCCTGATTTTACAAAGTCATTATCTTGTACCAAAATATGCTTAGAAAGAGATACTAGATATCTTTTCTTAATACCATCTTTCGACTCAATAAAGATTTCTCTATTACCACGCTTGATGCCACCATAAGAAACAACACCGTCAATTTCACTAACCACAGCTGGGTTAGATGGATTTCGAGCTTCGAATAATTCCGTAACACGAGGAAGACCACCTGTAATATCTCGTGATTTACCCATTGTTCTTGGAATCTTAGCCATTACCTGACCAGCTTTCAATTTATCTCCATCTTCAACAGCCAAGTGAGCACCTACAGGAATATTATACCCTTTAGAGTCTTCTTTGCCATTTATGATGATAGATGGATTTTTGGTTTTATCTTTTGTATCGATAATTACTTTTTCTCTGTGACCAGTTTGCTCATCAGATTCTTCTTTAAAAGTAACGTTTTCAATAATAGCTTCAAATTCAACTTTACCATCAAACTCACTTAAAAGAACTGCATTATAAGGATCCCAGAAACACATTTTATCGTCTTTCTTAACACTGTCTCCTTCATTAACAGTAATAAAAGAACCATAAGGCACATGGTTGCTAATTAATACTTGTTTCGATTTAGGGTCAACGATCTTAATCTCACCTGTACGCCCCATTACCACATTTACTTTCTCGCCATCACTATTTGTAGTTTCTATGGTTCGAACTCCTTCGAACTCTAATTTACCACCGAATTTGGCAGAAATTTGTGCATCAACCGCAATGTTAGAAGCGGTACCACCTACGTGGAATGTTCTTAAGGTAAGCTGCGTACCTGGTTCTCCAATAGATTGAGCTGCAATTACACCAACTGCTTCGCCCATATTTACCATTTTGCCAGTTGCAAGGTTACGACCATAACACTTGGCACAACCACCACGCTTAGTTTCACAGGTAAGCATAGAGCGAATTTCAACTTCTTCTATGCTAGATTCGTCTATTCGTTTAGCAATTTTCTCTGTAATTTCATCACCTGCTGTTAGAATTAGCTCTTCTGAAATAGGATCGAAAATATTATGAACACTTACTCTACCTAAAATTCTTTCAGACAATGGCTCTACAACCTCTTCGTTATCTTTTAATTCTGCAACTACCAACCCTCTTAATGTTCCACAGTCTGCTTCATTAATTACAAGGTCTTGAGAAACATCTACCAAACGTCTTGTTAAGTAACCAGCATCTGCCGTTTTAA
>CAZZML010000478.1:0-2844 GCA_964654735.1 uncultured Roseivirgaceae bacterium
GGTTCAGGTTATTAACCTAAGTTACCTATATTTGTTTCAATGGATGATAAGTTTATATATTACTTAATTATAGGAGCTATCTATTTAGTAAGTAGGATGCTTAAAAAGAAAAAACCGCCAACTCCGGTTTCGCCTCCATCTTATGAAAATGAAGACTTGCAAGAGTTTGAAGAACCTGTTACTCAAAGACCTGCAACTCCAAAACCTTCTTCATTTGAAGATCTCTTAAAAGAAATATCGCAAGGGTTTGAAGGACGAAAAGAACCTCAACCTGCTACACAAGTAGTTGAGCCGGTTGAAATTATAGAAAAACCAACGCCTGATGAACTAACACGTGAGCAGAAGTATGTTCAAGAAAAGAAGAAGGAAGTCAAGGAAGAGACTAAAAGAAAGAGCTTATTAAGATTGGCCGATGAAGAAAATGAGCATAAACCTCACGCTGTACTTGAACTTTTACAAGAAGAAGGAGGGGTAGCTAATGCGGTTGTTCTTTCTGAAATAATGAACAGGCGTTTCTAAACTAGTTCATTTTACGCAACCTTACCGGTATTTCTAATACCACATTCACTGGGGTCTCATTTATTTTACCTACTCGCCATTGGCTTGCTGTAGCATTTACAGCTTTAATGGCAGCCCCATATTCTGCAGCATCTGTTTTAGACATATCCTTATTCATTATAACATTTGTATAAGCAGTAGAACCGATGGTAGTAACCACAAATTTTACCCAAATTACTTTATCCTCGTTAACGCTAATTAAGTTGTTGGCATATTCATCAATAGAGGAGAGCAAATGTTCATATCCTTCCCAAGGAGTTGGTATTTGGGTTACTTCTTGCAATTTATAAACCCGACTGCTAAAAATTTCCTGAGGTAAGCTTCTATATTTATCAAAACTGTAAATAATGCCAAAACTACCTTCGTTATAGCCTTTTAACGGAGCTTCGTAATCGATGCTATACTGATTAAAGTCTTGCGCTATAATTTTTTCTATCTCTACATTAGATGTCAGTTTAAAGAAATAATTTCTATCCGGGTTTTCAAATTTTAAACTTTCCATTACCAACCGAAATTCTGTAGGTGCCTTTTCTACCCCAATTTTTGTAGGCTCAATTACTAGGGCTTCATTATAGCAAGAAAAAGTGAATAGCAACATGCTGATAAATGGAATTGAAAAATAGGGTTTATATAATGACCTTAAATTTATGCTTTGGCCTATCATTTTAATTCTTTTTTCGGTGCTGTGTAGCCCAAAATAGTGAACCACGCCCAATACGGTATTATTATATATATGCCTTAGCAGGGTATTTATATAAGCTCTTTTATCAATAGATTTAGTAACTGCATAATCCGCCAAGTACTCATGGTTAAGCCGCATATTTTTAGCCAACATATAGCTTAATGGACTAAACCAAAATACGATTTGGTGTATCTCAATTAGAATAATATCTATGGAATGCTTTTGTGTAATATGTGCTTCTTCGTGGGCAATTATTGCATTTAGCTCTTCCTTAGTTTTATCTACCTCATTTAAGAATAAGTAATTATAAAATGAAAACGAAGGCATAATACCATGTGTGAGAATGATTTTATACTTTGAGTGTTGAATTAGTGGATTAGAAGAGCGAATAAGTATAATTAGCTTGCCTACTTTAATTAATAATAAAATAGTAACCCATATTATCCCTGCCAAGTATATAAGGCCGGCTATACTTAAAAACGACTCAAAACCAGATGGTTGACTAGCAGAAAATGTTGTTAACTGGCTAATAATAGCTGGTAGTTCATAAATTGGTTCTATGGTAGGTGCAGATTTAGCAAAGTTGATAAGGGGTAAATCAATTAATGGGAAGGCAATAGAAGCTGCACCCGTGAATAAAAGATAAAAGCGATTATACCTAATACACTTTTCCTTGCTCAATATTATTTTATAAAATAGCAATAGCAGAGCTAGCACTAAACTTGATTCTACGATATAGTTTAACCAACTAATCACCTTTATCCAAATCAGATTCTACTCTTTTTATCATTTCTTCCATTTCTGTAATATTCATTTTATTTTCTTTGGCAAAAAATGAAACTAAGTCTTGGAAAGAGCCCTTGAAATAACGGTTTACAAAGCTTTTTAGGTAGTAATTGGAATACTCGTCCTTTTCTATTATCGGAAAGTACTCATGGGTTTTGCCATACGCCTTAAAACTTACAAACCCTTTTTTTTCTAAAATTCTTATAATGGTAGATACAGTATTATAAGCAGGTTTAGGCGAGGGAAGCTTTTCAATTACATCTTTTACAAAGGCTTTTTTTAATTGCCATAATACCTGCATTATTTGATCTTCGGCTTTGGTAAGCTCTCTTATGTTTTTATCGCTCATCGCTATTAGTATGATGGAATATTTTAAACATTCCACACTTTTAAAATTAGATTATTAACTATAAGTATAGTTAAATCTTGCTGATTATCAAAATAAAGTTGGGGATAAAAAGTAATACCTTAAATCCGCAAGGAACTTTGGTAACTATTCGCCCTATTAAATAATGAGCCCTAAATGGGTTCAGGCTGCGTATAAAAAGCAATATCGTCATTCTGATCCCGCCCCAGTTGGTAGAGGAGAATCTCATCGTACGGAGTGTTAAACATATTGAGATCCTCCCTTTCCTACCATTGACGGATTTGTATAAAGAGGTTCCAAATTATCCTATTTTTTATTCCGAGGTACGAGGAATCTCCTGCTTTTCGAAGATAACTTTCTAGCCTCCCTCTTGTGTAAAATTGGGTGAGTAGTAACGAACTTTGGTTACTACTCAGCTATTCAAACTAAATGGTTATTCGCCACAGCGTAG
>CAZZML010000479.1:0-2842 GCA_964654735.1 uncultured Roseivirgaceae bacterium
GCATCTACGTACTTCAAATCTTGCAGAGGACATAATCAATTAATAGAGGTGCCCTAAGGTAAAAAATATAAGCATAGCCATAGCTACGTGAAGATTTTTTAACGTAGAGCAGGCTAAAAAGAATAAAGCTTGGGCTGGCTAAAAGAGGGTTGACACGACACTAGTGTAATGATTGTTATGAAAGTTTGCTTCTTTTTCCTATTTCCCATTCAACACACCCCCTTCCTGTATAGCATATAATTCTTCCTTTTCAGCACTTTGTCAGGCCAGTTCAACACTTTTTGAGGTTTTTAAACTGATTTTGACAGTTAATAGAAATATAGTTGCAGCTAATTACAACTCTTAAATAATTTGTTTGTCAGTACTAATTAGTGTCTTGTCTATAACCCGATAGCTAATAGACAGATGCTAGTAAAAAAAACTAAAATTATGCGTACAGTAAAACTTATGCTATTATTAATAACAACAATAGCCGCAATTACCGCTAAGGCTCAAACCCAAACTATTAGAGGCATCGTAAAAGATATAGACTCTCAATACCCTATGATAGGGGTTGCCGTGGTGGTTTTAGATACCGACCCGCTGCTTGGTGGTGTAACCGATATTGATGGCCGTTATGAAATTAAAAATGTACCAGTAGGACGGGTAAATCTAAAAATTAGCTTTATGGGCTATAAAGATGTGTTTCTAAACCAGCAGTTATTAGAAATAGGGAAGGAGCTAGTAATTAACGCAAGCTTAGAAGAAGACATACAAGCAATGGACGAAATTGTGATTACAGCCCAAAGCGAACGAATTATAAATAACGAAGCGGCAGTTTCAAGCGTTAGAACTTTTGATGTAGCTGAAACACGAAGGTATGCCGGTTCAAGAAATGATATTGCCCGAATGGCAAGCAATTATGCTGGGGTGTCTAATGCTGATGACTCTAGGAATGACATTGTGGTGAGAGGAAACTCCCCCGTAAGCTTGTTATGGAGATTAGATGGCATTGATATCCCGAGTCCTAACCATTATAATTCTTTTGGTTCAACTGGAGGTCCCGTAAGTATTTTAAATAATAATAACCTTTCTAATTCAGATTTTATTACATCTGCATATCCTGCGGCCTATGGCAATACGGTATCAGGTGTATTCGATTTACAAATGAAGAAAGGAAATGGATTTACGAGAGAATTTACAGGTCAAATAGGGTTTAATGGATTTGAAATGGGTGCAGAAGGACCATTTTCTAAAAAATCTCGTGCCTCCTATATGGTAAATTATAGGTATTCTACTTTAGGTCTATTCCAAGCAATAGGTGTAAATTTTGGAACAGGAGCGGCTATTCCACAATACCAAGATTTAACCTTTGCATTAGACTTTCCAACTAAAAAGGCCGGAACATTTAAGCTCTTTGGAATTGGAGGACTAAGTCGTATACATTTTGAGCCCATTGAAGAAGAAGACAGCGATGGAAATTTATATACAACTGCAGACCTTAAGAATGATGCAAAAATTGGTGTAGTAGGCTTAAAACACACCTATTACTTTAACAAAAACACCTATTTAAATACATCTATTGCTACAAGTTATAGGTCTTCAGCCGTTATTGTTGATTCTCTTGAAAACAACCCAGTTAACCAAAAAATAGAAGATATTAGAAATAATCAAGAGCAAACAAATTATAGTATAAATACTAAATGGGTGTCAAAAATAAACGCACAAAATAAAATAGAGGTGGGTCTTAACCTAAACTATTACGATGTTAGTTTTCAAGATAGCATAAGAGATAGTACAGGAAGTTGGTTTAGAGATACGGATGCTGATGGTGGAACTTTGTTAAGCCAATTTTACAGCCAATACCAGATTAAATTTAATGATAGATTTAGAGCAGTTGCAGGCTTGCATTTGCAATATTTAGGCTTAACTGAACAATTAAGTGTTGAACCTAGGCTAGGGCTTCTGTACAACGCAGGATTAAATACTAATCTAACTTTTGGGTATGGTTTGCATAGTCAAATGCAACCCTTAGTCGTTAATTATTCTCAGTTTAGAAACTACCCCAAAAATACGAATGAATTTTTAGGATTTACAAGAAGCCATCACTTTTCAGCCGGCATTGATCAAGTGATAGGAAAAAGTATGCACGTTAAGTTCGAAGGTTACTATCAGTCACTTTTTGAGGTCCCCATTGAATCTGTTTCTAGTCCTTATTCAATCTTAAATTCAGGCACTTCGTTCGTTTTTGAAATGGAGCCTAATTTGGTAAACCAAGGGAGTGGTAGAAATTATGGGGTTGAACTTACTCTGGAGAAAGCTTTTAGCAACTCATACTATTTTCTTATAACAGGTTCATTATTCCAATCGGAATACCAAGGAAGTGATGGAGTATGGAGGAATACAGCATTTAATAATAAATACATGTTAAATACCTTGGGTGGTAAGGAGTTTAAAATAGGTAAATCAGGAGTGCTTACGGCTGATATAAAGCTTACATTTTCTGGGGGTAGATTTTACACACCTATAAATCTAAATCAATCTATTATCGAAGGTGAAACAGTTTTTAATAATGCTGAAGCCTTTTCGTTACAATATGATCCCTATTTTAGAACCGATTTCAAAATAGGATATCGAATAGATATGAAACGAATTTCTCAGGAATTTTTAATCGATATTCAGAACATTACGAATAGAGAAAATATTTTTGAAGAATATTTTAATGCCGCCACAGGTACAATTGACAAAAGATACCAGCTAGGTCTTTTTGTAGTACCTCAGTATCGAATATTGTTTTAATGCGAATTGTGCAATAGGATTCGTTATGAGGGTTTAAAGCGCAATAAATCAGGAAGTTTGGATT
>CAZZML010000480.1:0-2839 GCA_964654735.1 uncultured Roseivirgaceae bacterium
AATGACATCATATTATGGCTTGTAATAGATTTTCCTTGCGGATTTAAGGTATTACTAATCACACCATACTCCCTTCAAACCAAGCTTCTACCTTTCCTTTTTGCTGAAGATCAAAGTCACCTCCTTTGTACTTAAACTCGTTGGTGTGCAGGTCGTACTCATAATCACTGCCCCACTCTTCAAAATTAGCGGCTAGTTGTTCTAACGAATCCACAATAAATTCAAGCTCGGCATTGCTCATGGTAGGATGAATTGACATACGAATCCAACCCGGCTTATTGGTCATATCTCCGTGGGTAACAGCCGAGGTAATAGCATTGGAAGTTTCTTCATCCACATGTAGCAAATAGTGGCCATAGGTGCCTGCACAAGAGCAGCCTCCACGCATTTGAATACCAAAACGGTCGTTTAATAATCTTACACCCAAATTATAATGTAGTTTATCAATGTAAAATGAAAGCACACCTAGTCGATCTTTAAAATTATCTGCCAAAATATGCAAGCCGGAAATAGCCTTCATTCTATCCCAAATTAATTCGATTTGCTCTTCTTCTCTTGCCTTAATATTATCTGTGCCCATTTCCTCTTTTACTTTTACACAAAGAGCCGTTTTAATGGTTTGCAAAAAAGCAGGAGTTCCACCATCTTCACGCATTTCAATATCATCTAAATATTTATGCAAGCCCCAGGGGTTAGTCCAGTCAACCGTACCTCCACCAGGGTTATCAGGGATTTCATTATTATATAAATCTTTATTAAAAATTAATACCCCTGCAGAGCCGGGACCACCCAAAAATTTATGAGGTGAGAAAAAAACAGCATCTAAATATTGCCCTTTCTTTTCAGGGTGCATATTAATATCGATGTAAGGGGCAGAACAAGCGAAGTCAACAAAACAATAGCCTCCTGCCTTATGAATCATTTCTGCAATTTCAAAATAAGGAGTTATTATGCCGGTTACATTTGAACAAGATGTAATGGCTGCATATTTTGTTTTGCGGTTTTTGTACTTTTCTAATAGTTTAGCAAAACTGTTTAAATCAACATAACCCTCTTTATCAGGGCTAATTATCTCTACATCGGCCAATGTTTCTAACCAAGAGGTTTGATTAGAGTGGTGCTCCATGTGTGTAATAAATACAATTGGGCGATCTTCTTCGGCTACTTTAATAAAATTGCGATGCTTTTCATATACCTTAAGTCCTAAAATGCGTTGGAATTTATTTACCACACCTGTCATTCCTGAGTTAGAGGATATCATCACATCTTCGGCCGAAGCATTTACATGCTTTTTAACGATATTCATTGCTTTATGGTAAGCAATCGTCATTGAAGAACCCGTAACATTTGTTTCGGTGTGGGTGTTGCCCACCATTGGGTAAAACTTTTCACTCAATTTATCTTCTACCGGACCATAGATTCTTCCACTAGCCGTCCAATCAGAATAGATCATTTGCTTTTCTCCGTAAGGGCTTTCAAATTTCTTATTCACTCCAATTATATTTTTTCTATACTTGGCAAAATGTTCTTCTAACATAATTTAAAAGGCTGAGTTAAATTGCAAATGTACATTAGAATCTCAAAATTTATATAATCCGAGTTATTATGTTAACAGGCCTGGCAATTTGATTCTTGCTATCCAATTCTAATTATCTATATTTAAGAGATTTTATTTATTCATTATGAAAAAATTACTATTTATTGCGTTGCTCTTATTTCCAACTTTTGCATTCAGCCAAACTACATGGGGAACCAAAGGAGGATTGAATATTACCACTTTAGGTGAATTTGGTTCAGGTAATAGCCCACAGCTTAGAGTGCACGCAGGTTTTTATTACCAGCAAAGAATTGAGCAACGGTTTGGGCTTATTGCTGAATTGCATTATTCCATGCAAGGTGCTCGTTCAACTAATATTAGCAGACAATATCTTGCCTATAATTATTTAAACCTTCCTCTATTAATAAAATTTTATAATAGCAACGATGTATATTTTGAAATTGGCCCCCAGTTTGGGTATTTGCTTTTTGCTAATTTGCACGATGATGGGTTTGCACAAAGTGTTACCGAAAACGTAAAGCGATTCGATTTTACAGGGTTAATTGGAGGTGGTAAGGATACCGATTTTGGAAATTATGGAGTTAGAGCAGGAGTTGGTTTTACCAATACTTCGGGAGGCTCAGTAGGGAATGCAGTGGTTTTTAGAAACATTTTCTTACAGCTTTACGTTGGATTTACTTTAGGGCAACTCAAAGATTAAAAAGCCCTCGGTCACTCAAATACAACACTATGAACACCATTGGAAACGTACTTTGGATAGTACTCGGAGGATTTTTTGTCTTCGTCATCTACCTGTTCGGTAGCCTCATTTTAATGATTACCATCGTTGGGATTCCTTTCGGGATTCAAACCCTTAAAATGGCTGGCTTGGCTTTAATGCCTTTTGGTAAGGAGGCAGTGCAAGGTCAGCGTTCAGGTGGTTGCTTATACATTATAATGAATGTAATCTGGATTTTGTTCGCAGGCATAGAATTGGCCATTGTACATTTAGTACTTGCCTTGCTGTTTGGGATTACCATTATCGGTATTCCTTTTGCACAGCAACATTTAAAATTAGCTTACCTTTCATTGGTTCCATTTGGAATGGATATTCGTGAAACTAATTAATACAATTTAGCATTTCCCCTATTAAAGTCCAACTACTCCGTCATTATCGAGCGCCCGCCTCCCGAAGTTGTACGGAGGGCAGGTTAGACTCGGTAATCTCTGGGCTCAACCGAGCCCATTTTAACCCGCATTATTCATTGGGGATTTGTAATGAAAGCCCTAAGTGCACTAAAA
>CAZZML010000481.1:0-2836 GCA_964654735.1 uncultured Roseivirgaceae bacterium
AAAGCAACTTTGTTGTCATTCCGTTTTTTAGAGCTTGTGTAGAACTCGCTTGAATGATTGGACCATCTGCTAAAGGATCACTAAACGGTAACCCTATTTCTATCATATCTACACCAGCATTTTCTAAGTTTTGGATGATGGTTACTGTATCATTTAAACTTGGATAGCCAGCAGTAAAATAGATTGATAAGAGTTTATTCTTTCCTTGTAATTTTTGATTTATTCTGTTCAAAAGTCTATTTTTATGTCATTGCGAGGAACAAAGTGACGTGGCAATCTCTTTCATGAGATTCCTTCACTTCGTTCGGAATGACGTTATAACTTAAAGTAGTTTATATATGTATTCAAATCTTTATCACCTCTACCAGATAAATTTAACACGACAACATCCTCAGGATTAAATTTTTTCTGCTTAAAAATAGCCAATGCATGAGCACTTTCTATTGCTGGAATAATGCCTTCTAATTCACATAATTCTAATCCCGCTTTCATGGCTTCATCATCGGTAACCGATAAAAACTCTGCCCTACCTGTTTTATATAAATGTGCGTGTAACGGACCAACACCTGGATAATCCAATCCTGCCGAGATGGAATAAGGTTCGGTAATTTGCCCATCTTCTGTTTGCATTAATAAGGTTTTACTTCCGTGGATAACACCTTCTTTACCCAACACAGAAGTAGCTGCACTTTTACCGGAATAAATTCCTTTTCCAGCTGCTTCAACAGCAATTAACTGCACATCTTTATTATCTAAATAATGGTAAAAAGCACCAGCAGCATTACTACCACCGCCAACACAGGCAATCACTACATCAGGGTTCTCCGTACCTTCTTTTTCCTTTAATTGCCATTTAATTTCTTCAGAAATAACCGCCTGTAAACGTGCAACCATATCCGGATAAGGATGCGGACCCACTACTGAACCAATAATATAATACGTGTCTATTGGGTTGTTGATCCAATCACGAATAGCTTCATTCGTTGCATCTTTTAAGGTTCTACTTCCTGATAATGCAGGAATTACAGTAGCTCCTAACATTTTCATTCGTGCCACATTGGGTGCTTGACGTGCAATATCTATTTCACCCATGTAAACGATGCATTCAATTCCCATTAAAGCACAAACTGTAGCAGTAGCAACACCGTGTTGACCTGCACCAGTTTCTGCAATAATTCTATTTTTACCCAATCGTTTTGCCATGAGAATCTGCCCAATAGTATTGTTTATTTTATGTGCACCTGTATGATTTAGGTCTTCTCTTTTTAGATAGATTTTTGTGTCATATTTTTCGGATAATCGTTTGGCAAAATATAATGGAGAAGGCCTACCTACATAATCTTTTAATAGCTGGTTAAACTCCTCCTGAAAAGAAGGTTCAGCCATTATTTTTAAATAATTTTGATGTAATTCTTCTACATTTGGATAGAGCATTTCAGGAATATATGCTCCGCCAAATTCTCCGTAATTACCTTTATTGTCTGCGTTATAATTCATAGTTTTATGTCATTCCCGCGAAGGCGGGAATCTTATAATTTTTAATTCTATTTTAACTGGATTCCTGCCGTAGTTTATCTTGAGCGGAGTCGAAAGGCAGGAATGACAACCTTTCTTTAAATTCTTTTAACTGTTCAACATCTTTTAATCCTGGTTCTATTTCAAACTTACTATTTACATCAATGGCATAACAGTATCTGGATTTTTGCTGTAGTTTAAATGACAAAATGGATTCAACTTCATCTAACCCAATACCACCACTTAAAAAATAGGGTTTTGTGGATGGGTAGTTTTTCAATACTTTCCAATTAAAGGTATATCCATTTCCTCCAGGGAGTTTTCCTTTGGTATCAAATAAATAATAATCACAGACCTTTTCATAAGGTTCGAGTATTGAGAAGTCAAACGCATCTTTTATTGAGAATACTTTGATGATTTCAACTGGATGAGGCCCTGAAACAAGTTCAGGGTGACGCAAAGCGTCACAAAATTCAGGAGATTCTTGACCATGTAATTGTACGGATTGTAAATCGTGTTTGGTTACTTTCTCAAAAATATAGTCTAAAGAAGCATTTACAAACACACCTATTTTTTTGATGTTTTTGGGTAATTCAGGAATAATATCATCAAAAAAACGTGCAGATTTTTCGTAAAATATAAAACCCAAATAGTCTGGTTGCAATGTTGCAACAGCTTCTATATTGTCTTGGAATTTCATTCCGCAGATCTTAAGTTTCATGATTCTTATTCAATTACAAATGGATTCCTGCCTACGCAGGAATGACAGACGATTTTTACTTATTTAATTCATCTATAAATTTTTTCGCACTTTCACCAGGATCCTCAGTTTTCATAAAATTTTCTCCAATTAAAAAGCCCTTATATCCGTACGGTTGTAATTCTTTTATTGCGTTTACAGAGCTAATTCCGCTTTCAGAAACTTTTACAAAATCATCTGGAATTTTATCTGCTAAAACTTTACTCATTTCAAGACTCACTTCAAACGTCTTTAAATTTCTATTATTTACACCCAACATATCAATACTTGGCATGATAGATTTTTGTAATTCTTCTTCATTATGAACTTCTAACAAAACTTCTAATCCTAGTCTTTTAGCGAACTCTGAAAATTGTTTAATTTCTTCTCTTGACAATATTGCTGCAATCAACAAAATAACATCTGCTCCAAAGGCTTTTGCTTCTAGCATTTGATATTCGTCAATAACAAAGTCCTTTCGTAATAGTGGTAAATTACAGCTTTCTCTTGCTGTCAACAAATCATCAGAAGTACCTCCAAAATAAATTTCATCTGTTAAAACAGACATACCACAAACTCCTG
>CAZZML010000482.1:0-2835 GCA_964654735.1 uncultured Roseivirgaceae bacterium
AGAATTCACAAAGGAAAAATAGTTGCCAAAATGCTGTATTAATTAGAACTTAGCCGAAAATATTTATGCCTCAATTACTATTCCCCTAAAAACGGATAACGGTAATCTGTTGGCGAAATAAACGTTTCCTTAATTGTTCTTGGCGATACCCAACGCATTAAATTAATAGCAGATCCTGCTTTATCATTTGTTCCCGAAGCTCTTGAGCCACCAAAAGGTTGTTGCCCAACCACAGCTCCTGTAGGCTTATCATTAATGTAGAAATTACCTGCTGCATGTACTAATCGTTTAGTAGCAAATTCAGCGGCATATCTATCCCTAGAAAAAATTGCGCCTGTTAATGCATAAGGAGATGTTTCGTCTAAAAGGCGCAAGGTATCCTCAAAATTCTCTTCGTGATACACATAAATAGTTACAACAGGCCCAAAAATTTCTTCGCACATGGTGGTGTACATTGGGTCTTTGGCTTCTAAAACGGTGGGCTCAATAAAGTATCCTTTCGAATCGTCATGACCACCGCCAGCAACAAGCTCTACAACTGAGCTTTCTTTTGCGTCATCGATGTACTTGCTTATTTTATCAAAAGATTTTTTATCAATAACAGCATTAACAAAATTGCCAAAATCTTCTACATCACCCATTTTGAAATCAGCAAGGTCAGCTTGGATAAATTTCTTAACATCTGGCCAAATATTAGAAGGAATATAAGCACGAGAAGAGGCCGAACATTTTTGGCCTTGAAATTCAAACGAACCTCTAGTAATAGCAGTTGCAACTTGCTTGGCGTCAGCCGATTTATGTGCTATGATAAAATCCTTTCCTCCAGTTTCACCTACAATACGAGGGTAGGTTTTGTACTTACCAATATTAGTACCGATAGTTTTCCATAAATGTTGAAAAACACCTGTACTACCTGTAAAGTGTAGCCCGGCAAAATCAGCATGGTTAAAAATTACATCTCCAGCCACAGGGCCATCAACAGTAACCATATTAATTACACCGTCAGGTAATCCCGCTTCCTTAAACACGTCCATTATAACTTGTGCAGAATACACTTGTGTGTAAGCAGGTTTCCAGATGGCTACATTGCCCATAAGAGCAGGTGCTGCTGGTAAGTTACCAGCAATAGAAGTGAAGTTGAACGGAGTAATTGCAAAAACGAATCCTTCCAAGGGTCTGTACTCTAATCTATTCCAAATGCCTGGGGCAGATTCGGGTTGCTCTTTATAAATATCAGTCATGTATTTAACATTAAACTTTAGAAAATCTATAAATTCACAAGCGGCATCAATTTCTGCTTGAAAAGCATTCTTTGATTGTCCCAACATGGTGGTAGCATTTATTTTGGCTCTGTATGGACCAGCCAATAAATCAGCAGCTTTTAAGAAAATGGAAGCCCGGTGTTCCCAACTCATTTCTGCCCATTTAGTTCGAGCACTTAGAGCAGCTTTAATGGCTTGTTCTACATGCGAGGCATCACCTTCATGAAAATGACCCAACACATGCTTATGATCATGAGGAGGGTTTATTTCGATTTTATTCCCTGTTCTCACTTCTTTACCACCAATATACATGGGTATATCAACTTGTTTATTGCGATATTCCTTCAGTACTTCTTTTAATTCTGTTCGCTCAGGTGAACCTGGAGCATAAGACTTAACCGGTTCATTTACAGGTACCGGTACGTTATAAAATGCATTTGACATAGCGCTCTTTTTTTGTTGCAAAGATATGCTGAAAAGAATAATTTCTAGTGTGCTTTTGTTCAATTAACTTGGGGCTACGAGTGTCTTGTATATGCTAAGAATTAGAAATTTATAGAATTAACAACATGGAGTGTTAACTTTAGTTTTTAAATCAAACATTCGTGAATTGATTAAGAACATAACACTTTCATTTTTAGCGGTTCTAATCGCATCTTCCCTTTTTGCTCAAACCTATAAAGTTGGAGTATTTGATAACCCACCCATGGTATATATGAGTGAAGCTGGGAAAGCCGAAGGTTTTTTTATTGAATTATTAGAACATGTAGCTTCAGAAAAAGGTTGGGAGCTAGAGTATTACCCTTGTGCATTTGCCGATTGTAAAGAAATGCTTGAAGGAAATACAATTGACATTTTACCTGATTTGGGACATTCGATGGCACGAGATTCCATTTTTAACTTTAATGAAACATCTATTATCTCTACTTGGGCAGAAGTGTACTATTCTCGCTCAAGAGAAGAACCGATTAATGATATTGTCGATCTTGATGGCTTAAGAATTGCTAGCTTAGATGGCGATTATTTCTGTGAAAATGGAGGTACAGGTTTGGTTGATGTAAGTAAAGAACTGGGCTTAGATATAGATGTGTATAATGTTGAATCGTATGCCGAAGCCATGCGTTTAGTTGAAAGTAACATTGTTGATGCAGCTTTAGTTTCGAAAGTATTTGGAGATTTTAATGCACATAATTTTGAAGTTTCCAAAAGCCAAATAATGATTTCTCACCTAAGCTTACGGTATGGGATTTCCAAACTAAACAAAGATGCCGAGCTTATAAAAAAGGCGATTGATAAAGAAGTAAGAATTCAGATTAGCGATGAAAATTCGTTGTACTATGATTTAAAAGAGGAATATTTTATTGGTGTACCTGTTGAAATAATTCCTAAATGGCTTTGGCAAATCATTCTCTCATTAGTTTTTGTAGTAGGCTTTTTAATTATTGCTAGTTTACTTTTAAGATATCAGGTAGAACGCAAAACAAAAGAACTGAAGGAAACAAATAAAATTTTGAGAGCCTCAGAACATGAGGCACGACTAGCACTCAATACTATTGAAGCATCCAGTGATTTA
>CAZZML010000483.1:0-2834 GCA_964654735.1 uncultured Roseivirgaceae bacterium
CGATGTGCCATGTCATTAAGTTCACCAGAGTATTGGTAAAGCTGCAAATCATAATTAAAACGTAAGGAGTTAGGTCTTTATTTTTGCAGAAAAAAACAAGACCCCAAGCTCACATTAGCTATAATAAAGAGATATGTAACTCAATAACATTAACCGGATGATTAACAATAATTTCTTTTTAACACCTCTAATCATTACAATTATTTCAACATTTTTTTTACATCCCGTCTTGGCTGATAATAGAACTGCTCTGGTATTTGGCAACAGCAATTACCAGAATGCACCTCTAACAAACCCAGTTAATGATGCAGCAGATATGACAGCTAAACTGCGTAAACTGGGGTTTGATGTCATCCATAAAGAGAATGCCTCTCGTCGAGAAATGCGTATCGCTACACGCCAATTCAAACATAAATTACAAGAAAAAGGTGGTGTAGGTTTGTTCTATTATGCTGGTCATGGTATTCAAGTAAAAGGTGAAAATTTCTTGATTCCAGTTAAAGCAGATATTAGCGAAGAATTTGACATTCCAGATCAGGCAATATCGGCTAATTATGTACTGAGAGCTATGGAAGACTCAGGAAACTCTATGAATATTATTATACTTGATGCCTGCCGAGACAATCCCTTTGCCCGCCGTTGGCGTTCCTCAAGTCGTGGCTTGGCACGCATGGATGCACCTTCCGGTAGTATAGTCGCTTATGCTACCTCACCAGGCAAAACAGCAGACGATGGGAATGGACGAAATGGGACTTATACTCACTATTTACTAAAATACATGGATGAGACAGGCTTAGTTTTAGAAGAAGTATTTAAAAAAGTTCGCATTGCAGTTAGAAAGCAAACAGCTAATGGACAAATACCTTGGAAAGAAAGCTCTTTATACACTAATTTTTATTTTATCCAAAACCTTATCATTACCCCTAAACTAGTAAGCTTACCTCAAGGCGATAGTCATTCTGTTGAGTTGGCACATAAGCCAGTTAAACCTTATCAACCCAGTAACTTTTCAGCTCCTTCTGCATCAGATTCTTTTACTGGAATGGAGTTTGTTTCTATTGAACCTGGTTGTTTCCAAATGGGTAGCCCTACAAAAGAATCTGAATGGAACAATAATACACCACAGCACAAAGTGTGTCTTAGTAAAGGATATTATCTAGGCAAATACGAAGTGACTCAGGCACAGTGGCAAAAAGTCATGGGTAATAATCCGTCCCATTTTAATGAAGACAACAAACCGGTAGAAAACGTAAGCTGGAACGATGTACTGGAATTTATTCAAAAGCTTAACAAACAAACCAAAAAAACATATCGTCTACCTACAGAAGCTGAGTGGGAATATGCATGCACTAGCAGTACTAATATGAAATACTGTGGTAGCAACGATATAAATGAAGTCGCTTGGTTTAATGATAATTCTAATAACGAAACTCATTCGGTTGGTCTAAAACAACAAAATGGACAAGGGTTATATGATATGAGTGGCAATGTTTTTGAATGGGTACAAGATTGGTATGGCGATGATTTTTATGGCAATAGTCCAAAGAACAACCCTAAAGGTAGATTGACAGGCTCTCGCCGAGTGTTTCGAGGAGGTAGTTGGTATCCATACTCTAATGTGGTGCTCTCAACATATCGCTCTGGTAATAAACCTGATTATCGAGACAACGATCTAGGTTTTCGCCTTGCCAGAACTTGGTGATTTTATTTTTTATATTTCAGATTGATTTAACTCTCACCTAAATTGACAAATTTTACTTGGTGGTTAATCCCATCCTCAGGATGTCCTTTATCATATAACAGGATTCATTAATTCTAAAATGTGGATTCTCAATAAGAGAATTCGGGAATGACGAAAATAGCTTTTAACATAATGGCAGTGACACAGTACTTTACAAAAGACATTCCCACACAGAGAGCATGGGTGTGATTACTATTTTTCCTATTGCTGAGTAGTTGTTAACATTTTCCAGCTGCTTTTAGAAGGGCGTTACAAGCCGTGCCACTCATGGCTTTACTCGAGGATGTGCCATTACTATTTGAGCATATAGCATCAGACACAGCAGGTCCCATAATTGAGAACGTTCCAGTTACGTAACAGCGATAGTTTTTCCCTGATTTTGTTTTTACAACATAGTTTGTGGTCACCCCACTATCTACTCGATTCGAGATTGTAAATTGATCCTGATCCAACCCTAGTGCAAATGAGGTGTTTTGCTCAAGATCACTATCTTTTACAGCTTTTGAAGCACAACCCACAGTACCAAAAAAAACACTTGTGACTAAGCAAATATACAATCCTGTTTTAATTTTCATATCTTATTTCCTAAATTTATTTGTAGTTAACAGAAAGTTAAATTTTATTACACTCCCCATCATCTCTGTGAAAACTCATACACTTGCTTTTCCTTGATGCTGAGCAACTCTTGTATTAAAACATCACCGATTAGTTGAGCGGATAGTGTTATCCGGTATTTTATAATGGGTTATTAAGGAATAAAAATTAAATAGCTTATAGGTTAATACGCCCTTTTTAATAAAATTTATCCCTGTTTCTTTAATATAAAATTATTATATTGTAACGCATTTCCCACAGCGTTTCTCTGTTCCGATACTCCCTAGTGGAAATGCATACAGCTTTTCGAGATAAGTAGGATCGGGGACTGGTTGCGAATTGCACCGCTTTTATTTTTGCAAATTATGGGGTCTTACATTTTGCACATAAAAAGCAGAGTACAGAATATGTAAAGGTAGTCTAGCAGCAGCTAGGTTTTATAATAATGTATGTTCAATTCTCTCCAATAACCTTAGCTAATTTTGTAATCAATGCTTTG
>CAZZML010000484.1:0-2831 GCA_964654735.1 uncultured Roseivirgaceae bacterium
CTATCCAATGCCCAAGTAATGGAAGGTACATATATTTTTTCCAGCCAAGTCATCAATTGTTTAGAAATGGTGCGCTTAGCAGGATCTGTTGGAGTAATAAACAAAGAAGAAACTACGGGAACGTATGTAAAGCCCAAAATCATAGTGCCTGTTAGCGCAAATATAAACACAAGTGCCATGGGTTTAAACATTTTACCTTCAACCCCTGTTAATGAAAGGATAGGGATAAAGACCAAAATGATAATTATCTGTCCAAAAACTGCAGAACGCATCATTTTAGTAGTTCCTGCAAAAGTTACTTTATCAATAAAATCTTGTCTTTCCCCTTTTGGTAAGTCTAGGATTTTGGTTCTGTCGGCTGTTATTTTAAAAGCAATAAACTCAACAATAATAACGGCTCCATCTATAATAATTCCGAAATCTATGGCTCCTAGGCTCATTAAATTGGCATCTACGCCTGTAAAATACATTAAAGAAATAGCAAAAAGGAGTGAAATAGGGATAACAGAGGCAACCACCAAGCCCGATCTTAAATTGCCAAGTAGGAGTACTACTATAAAAAGAACAATTAGAAAACCTGAAATTAAATTTTCAGTAATAGTTAAGGTTGTTTTTTCAATAAGCTCGTTTCGATCTAAAAAACCATTAATAAAAATACCGGGAGGAAGTGTTTTTTGAATTTCATCTACTCTTTCCCTTACTCGATTAATAGTGGCTTTTGAATTAGCATCCTTGAGCATCATCACTTGCCCAAGCACTTTTTCACCCTCACCATTGGCTGTTATAGCTCCAAAACGAGTGGCATGGCCATAACCTACTTTAGCTACATCTTTTACGTAAACAGGGGCACCATCGCGAGTAGTAACAACTATATTTTCAATATCTTCTAGTGTTTTTACAAGGCCTTCTCCACGTATAAAATAGCTTTCATTGGTTTTTTCAATATATCCTCCCCCTGTTACACTATTATTCTTTTTAAGTGCTTCGTATATTTCAGAAAGAGAAATATGAATAGCTCTAAGGTGCTCTGGATTAATACTTACTTCGTATTGTTTTAAATAACCGCCCCACGTATTAACCTCTACAACTCCCTTAATACCAGATAATTGTCTTCTAACTATCCAGTCTTGGATGGTGCGTAAATCAGAGATTGAATAACTGTCCTTATAGTCTGGCTTTACATCAAGGATGTATTGATAAATTTCGCCTAGCCCAGTGGATACAGGCCCCATAAATGGTGAGCCAAACCCTTCTGGTATATTTTCTTCCGCACTTTTAATTTTTTCGGCAATGAGCTGTCGGGGTAGGTAGGTGCCCATATTATCTTCAAACACAATGGTAACAACCGATAAACCAAATTTGGAAACAGATCGAATCTCCTTTACACCCGGCAGGTTGGCCATTTCCAGCTCTACAGGGTAGGTAAGGTATTTTTCAACATCTTCGGTAGCAAGGTTTCGAGAGGTGGTAATTACTTGTACCTGGTTATTTGTAATATCGGGTACGGCTCCAATAGGCAGTTGTGTAAGCGAATAAATTCCTAACCCTATTATTCCTGCTGTAAATAAAAATACAATCAGTTTATGCTGAATGCTGTATTTGATAATTCTTTCGAGCATCTAATGGTAATTATTAAAAGCTCGAAATTACAATAGGGATTTGAGAGTTAATATAATTTAACTCCTATATTAATAAATTTTAGTCTTTTCTTACATCAGTGGTACCATCCGCATATTTTGCAAACCTCCCTTTTTCTCTTTCATTCACTCTTTCACGGCTAGGCCAAGGCCAACCACCAAATTGAGTGCGCTGGTAATCATCCATTGTTTGGGCTATTTCTGCTTGGGTATTCATTACAAATGGCCCGTATTTAGCAATGGGTTCATTAATGGGTTTGCCTTGCAACAGCAGCAGGTTAGATTCCGTTTTTCCATTCTTGATTTTTACCTCAAAATCTGACACCAGATCAATGGCATTAGATTTGCCAACAGTTTGGTCATTTAGAGTCAAACTTTTACCCTCATAATAATATAACGAACGATTTACTTCTGGTTTACTCGCAGGCATTACCCACTCTGCATTAGGAGCTAATTTAATAGTCCAAATAGCGACTTCATTTGCTTCATCTGCTGCCCAAGAATTTGGAGTGGGAGAGAGGGGTGCTGTATTTTTGTAAGATCCTGCAATAATAGATAATTCAATTGCATTGCCATTAGCGTCTTTTTCGGTTACAAGAGGAATATCTTCGCTCCAGAGCATTTTGTAATGAGCTTCAACAAACTTGGTTGCCTTCGGCAGATTCAACCATATTTGAAATAGTTCAAATGAATTTGGTTTATACTGGTTTAAAAGTGGAAACATTTCTGAATGCTGCACACCTCTGCCTGCTGTCATCCACTGTACATCTCCATTGCCAAAACGGCCTGTGGCTCCTAACGAATCGGAATGGTCAACTAGCCCCGTACGCACATAGGTAACGGTTTCAAAGCCTCTATGTGGGTGAGCAGGAAAACCTGGCACTTTACTTCCGTGGTACATCCTCCAGCCATCTTTAATTGTAAAATCCTGCCCGATGGTTCGTCCTTCTAACGATGCCTTTGGCCCAAGTTTATCATTTCCTTCTGGGTAATGGTCTTCGTGGTGGGCACAAAACAAGAAGGGGTCTTTGGTTTCCCATTGAAATCCTAAGGGGCGAATGCTGAGTATGATAGAAGCCAGGTTCATAGGCTAAAGGTAGCTTGTCTAATGTTTAAACAATTATAAAACGCACTACTAGCCCGCATTATTCATGGAGATTCTATTCCAAGCTCTAATTGCTTCAAAATCAAGCA
>CAZZML010000485.1:0-2825 GCA_964654735.1 uncultured Roseivirgaceae bacterium
AATTCTTATTTTGTATGCGTTAATCTGCGAGATGAGCTAGGTCGGACGATAGGTCAGACTGGATACATTGTTCTGGATACATGGGGAAGAGGGGAATTCGAATGAGGGGGTGTTTTTAAAAACGCAGAAAAATCTTTTTAATTTAAACAGAAACGAAGGTTTTTTGATGAATTCAAATATTAGTCGGATGACAGTGATAAGAAACCAAGAAGAATTTTAGTTTGTAACCTTTACAGTTATTGATTGGATAGATGTGTTTATTCGGGAAGAGTATCGTAGTATTTTTTTAGAATCATTAAGGTACTGCCAAAAAGAAAAGGGTTTATTAGTAGGTGCATATTGCATTATGAGTAGCCATGGAAGGGTTAAAAGAGGAAGTACAGCAGTTCCATCCTTTGGGATAAACCAATAATGAAATGAAATCGTTAATTTTGTTAGAAGCAAATAAAAACATTGCAATTTATTATCGCAAAAGCATTCCTCAGATATTTGAGTTACTTAAAAGACTCGTATCTGATGAAGAAAAGCCTCGAAAATAAATTGGTTTCAAACAAAAGGGCAAAGGGGAGATTATTTTCGTAATTTTTTGAGTGATCGCATTAAATTATTTGCAAAAACAAAATCGTTAAATTCATCTACTTCAGAATCTAAAATTTGATCAGAAGAACCTTCCCATAACTTTAGGCCTTGATGCATAAACATAATGTAGTCACCAATTTCCATTACTGAATTCATATCATGAGACACCACAATGGTGGTTATGTCATATTCTTGTGTAATTTCCTTTATTAGGTTGTCAATAGTAATGGAGGTTTGAGGATCCAACCCTGAGTTGGGCTCATCACAAAACAAATACTTAGAGTTATTTACAATGGCCCTGGCTATGCCCACTCTTTTTTTCATCCCACCACTTAGTTCAGAGGGCATTTTAGAGTTCGTATCTGTCAACCCTACTCGTTCTAACACTTGATTTACTTTATCCAGCTTTTCATCTAATTGTAGGTTGGTTAATATATCCAAAGGGAACCTCACATTATCTTCCACTGTTTTAGAATCGAAAAGTGCAGCTCCTTGAAAGAGCATTCCTATGTCTTTTCGAATATCTATTTGCTCTTTTCGGGTGGAGTGGGAGAAATCTCTTTGGTTATACATAACACTGCCAACTGTAGGTTGTTCTAAGCCAACCATACATTTTAATAACACACTTTTTCCGGTTCCACTAGCTCCAATAATCATATTTACCAGGCCAGGTTTAAAAGTGGCATCTATCCCTTTTAAAATTGTTACATCTCCAAACGATTTTTGTATGTTTTCCAGCTCTATCATTAAAAAGAAATTAAATATTCAGCTAATAATTGTGCTAGAAGGTAATCTGCTAATAAAATGGCAATTACCGAATTAGTAACTGCATTTGTAGAAGCCTTACCAACTTCTAAAGCACCTCCTTGTGTATAATAACCCATAAATGAGGAAATGGTGGAAACCAGAAATGCAAAAGTTATTGCTTTAATCATAGCAAATATTACCATAAACTCATTGAGCTGATAACGAATGCCTTGGGTATATTCGGCAGGCGTAATTACATCGGTAAAAGAAACAGCAAGGTAGCCTCCTAAAATACTTAAAAAAGCAGAGGTTACGACCAATGCCGGAAACATAAATAATGTTGCCATTACTTTGGGCAGCACCAGATAAGAAGAAGAATTTATACCCATTACCTCCAATGCATCAATTTGTTCGGTAATGCGCATGGTGCCAAGTTCACCTGCAATATTAGAACCTACTTTACCGGCAAAAATAATGGCTATAATAGTTGGAGAAAGCTCTAAAAGCACCATGTCTCGTACTACGATGGCAATAACATACTTCGGTATTAATGGGCTTACTAGGTTAAAGGCAGTTTGAATAGTAGTTACTGCACCCATAAATATGGAAACCGTGGCAATTAAAAAGATTGAATTGGTTCCAACTTTAACAGCTTCATCAAAAAATAAGGAAACATAGGTTCTAAATGACTCCCTATTCTTAAATAAAGACCCTAAAAAAATAAAATATCTGCCTACGCTCTTTAACAATTAATTATTCGATTTACTATGTAAAATCCTTAATTTGCGGAAAGATAAATAATTCTTTACGAAAGATATTAAAATGAAGAGCAGTATAGTTGTTACAGGGGGCACAAAAGGCATTGGGAGGGCAATTATTAATTTATTTGCCGATAAAGGGTTCGATATTATCACATGTTCTAGAAGTGAGGCTGACTTAGAAGTGCTGGCAGTAGAAATAAATTCGAAATATCCAAAGGTTTCCATAAGTTCTATGGCAGCAGATCTTTCAAATAAAGAAGAAGCTCTTATTTTCTCTGATTTTGTTAAATCTACAGTGCACGAATTAAAAGTATTGGTAAATAACTCAGGAGCTTTTGTGCCGGGAACCATTACCGAAGAAAAAGACGGTGATTTTGAGCGTATGATTGATACCAATTTGAGCAGTGCCTATCATATAACCCGAAGTTTAATCAGTTCTGTAAAAATGGCCAAAGGCCATATTTTTAATATGTGCTCAACAGCAAGCATAATGCCTTATGTAAATGGAGGTAGTTATTGTATTTCAAAATATGCCTTATTAGGAATGACCAAGGTGCTTCGAGAAGAAATGAAATCATTTGATGTACGAGTAACCGCCATAATGCCTGGGGCAACCTACACTACAAGTTGGGAAGGTAGCGATTTACCCGAAAACCGATTTATGAAAGCCGATGATGTAGCCCACGCCATTTGGGGAGCCTATGCCATGTCGCCTCGCTCGGTGGTAGAAGAAATATT
>CAZZML010000486.1:0-2823 GCA_964654735.1 uncultured Roseivirgaceae bacterium
TTATTCTCAGTCTCTTAGCACTTCTCATCTCCACTGAATCGCTCAATCTAGGTTATAGCATCTTTGCAGAATAATTCAATTATTCAATTTTCAACATTCGTTTTGAAATGATATTGTTCTGGAATCTAACAGTATAATAATAAACTCCATTTTTTTCATCTTCGGTGTTCCATATAAAGGTATGCTCCCCGGCTGAGAGACGTCTTTTAACCAACGTAACTTCCTTTTGTCCCAGAGCATTGTAAACAACTAGTTCTACATTGCCTTCTTCAGGAATGCTAAATGAAATACTTGTGTACTTGTCAAATGGATTAGGATAGTTTTGGTTTACGTTATAAGTTGAGCCAACTTCCTTAATAGCAGAAACGGAATTGATACCCTTTCCCTCCTGATTTGTACTGGTATTACTTGTTCTTGCAGCAGGGGTTGTATAAGCAACATATTCACTATTTTTCACCCAAATAGCATAACCCCTTGCAGGTGCTGTTACGTAAACCCTGCCATCTGCTTGTACAACTGCAGTTTCAGCAGGATTAAAAGCGTTAACCAACGTTTCATTTGCCCAATTTTGATACCCTGTTGGAGAACTATCAACCCACAGACTTTTGGTATTGGCATCATTATTATTAATTACAATAATTGCTCCATTCTTGCTTCCGTTTCCTTGCCGTCTGGCAACATAAACATTATAAGTATCACCAGAAGGGTAAGGGTTGCCTATTTGACTTAGCACAGCTAGAGAACCTCCTAAATAAGTCCTTCTGGCAAACATCAGCTTATTTATATCTTCTTGTAAAGAAGCAGGAGCTGTTACTGTTTTAGAAGGGTCGTGGTTATCAATTTGTGTAACACCATAATAATGGGGATAAAAAATTGTAGGCCTTCCTTCATGGGTAAGCAAGTAGGCGTATGCCATATCAAAGTCTTTTGTAAGCCATTTATCATGCTCTTTTCCTGTATCATGGTTATCTACAAAAGTTACCACAGATGTTCCTGGTAAGCTATTCCCTGTATTGTTTCGTACCAAACCTGAGTGGTTCAACCAAGCCATATTAAAACTGGACTGATTACCATTGGACATATCTTTTAGCGTGTTTTTAAGAGGAAAATCAAATCCATCTACATCGGCACCACCTGAGGCTACATCATTTACCCAGTTCTTTATTCGATTGCCTGAACCCCAATACTCCCCTACTATAAAACGCTGCGAACCGTTTAATAGGGGTAAACTATTTACCCAATCAGCAGCATAAGACTCCTGAAAACCTCTGACAAAGTCTAACCTAAAACCATCAAATCCTATCTGGTTTACCAGCCAGGCTCCCCAGTCTTTAAATCGATCTTGAACAACCGAATCAAATGTATTGAAATCGTTTCCAAAAAATTTAGTGTTTGTAATTATTTCATCAGACCCGGGAAATCCTAGCCAGTCGTTATTATCTACTGGATGAAAATGGGTGTAATTCCATGTGTAGTTAGGTTCACCTGTTCCTGTATGTGTTACATATTGCACTCCGGTATTGGTTTTTGCCTGCAAAGTAGTTGAAGCAAGATTACTGCCATTATTCCAAGCGGCAACAGGGTAATACCCGTTTTCCTGGGCTGCCCATTGCCATTCCCAGCTTCCGTTTGAGTCTACTCCCTCTCTTTTAGCAGTAAGTTTTATTATAATATCGTTTGCTGAATTTAAGGTTATTTTATACTCATCTATATCAGTCTGCGAACCAATATGTGCCTGAACTGTATTACCTGAGGCAGGAAAAGTATTAAAATTACCACTTCCATTATTAGGTTCAAACTCCCAACTCGGTGTTCCCGTAGATCCACTACCTGTCCAATCAATGTTTACATCATAGCCTCTTTCACCAAGAACAGTCCAGTTTAGCATATACCCTTTTATCTGAATATAATAATCACCAGCAGCAGCATTTGGAATAACCCATGTAATCTCATTTGTTGGGTAAGGTTGGTATTGTGTTGAATTTCGATAAGCTTGATCAAATACATACTGTTTTACAGCAGGGTTAGCTTCAGATTCAGAATCTCCGGTATACAAATGGTTCAAAACCATATCTGCGTAAACTTCAATACCATTAGTATGCATTGTTGAAATCATCGATTCTAACTCAACCCTACTTCCAAAACGAGTTTCTGTGGTTCCTTTTTGGTTGTAATTTCCCAAGTCATAATGATCGAAAATACCGTATCCCATATCAATTATACCAAAATTTCCTTTGGCAGGAGAAGGAACCCATATCCCTGTTATACCAGCATTTTTCATTCCAACAGCCTTGTTGCTAAGGTTGTCCCACCAGGTTCCGTTATTGGTTACCACATCAACAGGAACATCCCAGTAAAAAGCCTGCATCATTACATCATCTTGTGCGTTTGTTTCTAATGGTACTTGAAGAAGTGATACAATTAGAAGAAGTTTGCCAACTAATAATTTTAGTAGTTTTTTCATGTATGTATTTTAATAATGAACTTTATTTTATACCTGAATGTATATTCATAATTTAGCAATTACAAGGTATTTAATGTGATTTTTTTACGAAAACGATTGCGGTAACGATTGCGATAATTTTGTAAAAGGGAGGTTGCTATAAAATTCTTAAAATGCACAAAATCTTTTTTTGGCTAAAAGTACTTTTATTGATGACTTTAGATAAGCTTCAATGCTTCATCTACACTAAATTTTCATCTCGAATATTATCGGAATAAAACTCAATGCTAATAAATAGTGCCTGTAAGAAAACAGGCGATTTTTACAAAATGAAAAATATCGCAATAAGTCCCGAAAGCTTTCGGGATTAATTTTGTTGT
>CAZZML010000487.1:0-2822 GCA_964654735.1 uncultured Roseivirgaceae bacterium
GAGGAGCAATGCGTGTTAGAATGGCTTCTGAAACAGTAGGTCAAATTGCATTAATTGATGCTATCCCTACCGAGACATGGGATAAGAGAGACCAAATTGTTTCTGATTATAATGATTGGTATGGAGGCTTAGGTCCGATAGAAAAAGCGGCAGTTGATAAAACAGCCATACCTGGAATTATGGATAGATTGGGTGTAGCTGATGGTTCTACCATTATTAAATACGGAATGGACAAGCAAGTGCTTGAAGAATGGAATGGAATCGTTGGTGCTCAATTTCAGTATAATAAACGCTGGATGTTGCGTACGGAATGGGGCATTATAGGGGATCGTAAATCTGCGTTGCTTTCATTAAACTATAGGTTCTTATTATAAATGAACACTTCCTTATTGGAAAGGCACATCAGAAGTAATGAAATGGAGTTTCTGCTTTTACCCCTTTTATTACTATACACCATTGATTTCTAGATTTTTGCAGGACTTTATTTTATGAGTATTGAGGTTATATTGACCACAAGAGACACATGCCCTTAGCAGATTTTGGAAGTTCTTAACTCGCATTATTCATTGGAGATTTGTAATAAAAGCTCTAAGTGCAATAAAATCAAGTGCTTAACATTGATTTTGGTAACTTCTCAATATCCGCAGGTAGTTTTTGGATTTTACTTTTAGAATGCACTTTTAAAAGCCAGAAAGGGACTTTTCTCTTTTTAAGTTTAAAGTTTACCTGCAACTATTGAGAAGTTACTTGGAATAGAATCCTGATGAATAATGCGGGTTAAATGTTGGCACGAAACATTCTACGCCATATTTCTTGTGCATTGGTATAAAGTTAGTAATATTAACATCTAAAGGTTTGCATTTTTTGCAAATCTTAATTTTTGAGTTGCAAAAACTGCCAAGGGTATGCAGAATCAGGGTGTTAAACTTATTTTCTATTATCGTTTATTTAGCATCATCATGTGCTCCAATTTATTATGCTCCTAATGCACATAACGTTCCCCTTTTTAAGGAGAAGAATGATTTAAGAGTTTCTGCACATTATAGTATTGGTGAAGATATAAAGGCAATTGAACTACAAACGGCCTATGCTTTTGATTCTGCATTTTCCATACAGCTTAATGGTATGCGAACAATTGATAATGAAAAAGCCTATGGGGCATACATTGATGTTGCTTTAGGCCACTTTAAACCATTACCAAACGGTTGGGTATTTGAAATTTATGCAGGTTTTGGGTCAGGAAAAGTTAATTGGCAATATGGAGATTCTTACAGTAATAATTTTGGTTTAGACAACCCAAGATCCAGAGTAAAATTTAGTAAGTTCTTTCTTCAACCCTCCATAGGTTACGCTGGCACGAACCTCAATTTTGCATTTTCTTATAAAATTGGCTTCTTGAGCTACAACAATCTTTTAACTAACATACCATCAGATCAATGGATGAATTATGACTTGCCGCTTATAAACGGAAGTTCATACCTTATGTCAGAACCTGCACTTACCCTTAGGTTAGGCGAAGAATTAATAAAATTGCATGCTCAACTTGGTTATTCAACAAATCTTCAAAATAATGATTTTAAGTATAACCAAGATAACTGGAATTTGAATTTTGGCTTGCAGTTTAGCCTTAATAAAAAGACATTAGGGCTTTGAAAGCTCACTTCCCCATCTCAGGTCTTCTTTCTTCTGTCCTTTTAACCGCTTGCTCGTGTCGCCAGTCTTCAATTTTTTTAGCGTGGCCAGAAAGCAATATATCCGGGGTTTTGATGCCTTTATATTCAGAAGGCCGGGTATAAACAGGAGGAGCAACTAAACCATCTTGGAAGGAGTCGGTTAGGGCAGAAGTTTCATCTGATAGAACGCCTGGTAATAAACGAATAACACTGTCAGCAATTACGGCTGCGGCCAACTCACCACCGGTAAGCACATAATTGCCAATGCTTATTTCTCGGGTTATCAAATGCTCACGCACTCGTTCATCTACTCCTTTATAATGCCCACATAAAATAATGATATTGCCTTTTAATGAAAGCTCATTGCTCAATGGTTGATCAAGCATTTGTCCATCAGGGCTGGTGTAAATTATTTCATCATAATTTCGTTCGGCCTTTAGTTTTGAAATGCATTTATCGATGGGCTCAATCATAAGCACCATTCCTGCACCTCCACCAAAGGCATAGTCATCTATCTGGCGGTATTTGTTTGTAGAGTAATCTCTTAAGTCGTGTAGAACAATTTCCGCCAAGCCTTTGTCTTGAGCCCGCTTCATCATCGAATGCTCAAAGGGGCTTTTGAGTAAATCTGGCACTACCGTTATGATATCAATCCGCATCATCTGACAAATATATGTCTAGCAAGCCATCGGGCAATGTGGTGTAGATAGTTTTTGAGGGTTTGTCCACTTTTGTAACTACCTCATCGGTAAGTGGAATGAGCACTTCTTTTTCCTCATATCGCATGGCAATCAGGTCTTGACTTCCTGAATCGAACACCCCAGAAATAACACCTAATTCACCTTCCTCACTATCAATTACTTTAAAGCCAATAAGCTCGTGAAAGTAGTAGCCATCTTCTAATTCGGGCAATACATTAAGTGGGAGAAAAATTCGGGAGCCCTTTAGCTCTTTGGCTTGTTCAATGGCATCAATTTCTTCGAATTTAATAATGGCCTTAGTTCCATTTAGTTGAATCCGGTCAATAAAAAATGGAACCAGTTTTTTGTTGACTTCAACAAAAACCGATTCCATCTCACTGTATTCTTGTGGATTGTCAGCATCTATTACAAGAACCAACTCTCCTTTTAATCCATGTGTTTTGAGTAC
>CAZZML010000488.1:0-2808 GCA_964654735.1 uncultured Roseivirgaceae bacterium
TTGAGCAAGTGACTGAATGACATCATATTATGGCTTGTAATAGATTTTCCTTGCGGGTTAAGGTAATAGCTAATTTCATGCCTTAAAAATGTATTTTTTTTGGAAATTAAAGGACTAGAGCAGCAAAATTAATAGCCGGAGATACTTATAGCAAATGGAAAAGTTTCACTTTAATAGTTATAACAACTCTAATAAAGTATTGGGTTCTATCTCATGCCCCCCTTTATAATAGTTAATAGAAACCGAAAGTTTATACTTTTTTATACGCTTATTTATTTCCTTTTTATGTTCAGGGGTAATGTAGGGGTCGTTGTTTCCAACTACCTGCAAAAGTGGCTTTCCCTTCATTCTATTAAAAATTAATTCCTTGTTTAAATCAGGAGGCAGCGCACCTCCCCAAAGAATGAGTTGTTCAAAGTTGAAATTGCTTTGCTCAATCCATCTGCTTACGGTGGCAGTTCCTTGAGAAAAACCTAAAAGGTGTATTTTAACAAATGGAGAAGCCTTTCTTTTTACATCTTGATGCACATTGTTCAAAAAGCTAATATAGTTTTCGATCGCAACCAATCGGTTTTCAGAAGTCATCCAACTTGCTCCAACCCTTCCTGCAATTCCTTCTAAATAATAATTGTGGAGCCCTTCTGGGGCTATTATGGTAAAACCTTGGTTGGTAAGTGCCTTAAATTTTTGAATAAAGAATTTGGCAAGTTGTCCTTGGCCATGAAAAACAAAAAGAATAGATTTTGTATTAGAAGATAACTTGCCTAAAAGAGCATATCTGCCTTGGAATTGAAAAGGGACTTTTTGATAGATATCTTCCATTAAAAATGAAAAGCATAGGGCAAAAGTTCAGCAGAGCTTTTTAGAATTTCAATTTTACCATCATAACAAAACAATACCTTATATGGGGTTTTTTGTATTTGCTCATATTCTAACATTACCTGCCTGCAAGACCCACAAGGTGAGCACGTATCAGATTGCGTTTGGTCTTTATCAAAAGCAATAATGGCTAGTATTTTTATAGGAGATTTAATTCCGGAAGACCCATAACTGAATAAGGCAGTTCTTTCAGCACAAAGACCAGAAGGGTAGGCCACATTTTCCTGATTGCTTCCCAATATTGTTTCTCCATTTTTGAGCAGGAGTGCTGCACCTACTTTAAAATAAGAATAGGGGGAGTATGAATTTTCAACAGCCTTAAGGGCAGCCTTAAACACTACTTGTTCTTCTTCACTTAGTTTATTTACCTGAGTGTCAAAGCTTTTCGTAAATTCCATATTCGTAAATATTTGCTTCAATAATGATTGCAATAATAATTGATTAAATCCTTTTGAGAACAATAATTATCAACCTTACTTTGGGTTCTTAAATTTGATAGACCAAATGAAAAATATATTACTCTTAGGTGCAGGTCAATCTGCATCCACTCTTATTCAATATTTGCTAAAACTACACGAAACCAATGGGTGGCAAATAGCCATTGGAGATGCAAATGAAGAACTGGCGAATAAAAAAGGAGATGGGAAAGCGAGAGGCTTTGCTTTTAATGTAACTAATCAAACGCAACTTGAAGAGGAGGTAGGTAAGGTAGATTTGGTTATCAGTATGTTGCCTGCAAGGTTTCATATGTCGGTGGCAAAGGCTTGTTTAAAGCTATCTAAGCATTTAGTAACGGCCTCCTATGTAAACGATGAGATGCGTGCGCTAGATGCCGAGGCAAAAGAGAAAGGATTAGTTTTTTTAAATGAATGTGGGCTAGATCCTGGGATAGATCACATGAGTGCTATGCAGGTAATTGATCGTATTCGCAGCAAAGGCAATGAATTAATTGGATTTGAGTCGTTCACAGGCGGTTTATTAGCTCCTACAGATGATGATAACCCTTGGAAGTATAAATTTACTTGGAACCCAAGAAACGTGGTACTTGCCGGGCAAGGAGTGGTTAAATTTATTCAAGAAGGGCGTTATAAATTTATTCCATACCATAGATTATTCAGAAGAACGGAAATTGTGCATATTCCTAAGCATGGTGAGTTTGAAGGTTATGCCAATAGAGATTCTTTACAATACTTAGATGTATATAAGTTGCGAGGAATTAAAACATTGTATAGAGGCACATTTAGAAGGCCAGGCTATAGCATGGCTTGGAACATTTTTGTGCAACTTGGTGCCACTGATGATAGCTACCAAATGGAAGATGTAGAGAAAATGACACACCGTCAGTTTATTAATTCCTTTTTATCCTATAACCCACACGATTCAGTAGAACTAAAATTAGCTCATTATCTCAATTTAGATATGCAGGGAGATATTATGCACAAGCTAAAATGGGTTGGAGTATTTAGTGATGAGCTGGTAGGCCTGAAAGAAGGAACACCTGCGCAAATACTGGAAGCTATACTACGCAAAAAATGGGCATTAAATTCTTACGATAGAGATATGATTGTGATGTGGCATAAATTTAACTATATCGATAAGAGCAATAACGACCGTGAAACGGAAATCCATTCCTCCATTGTTACCATTGGTGAAAACACAACCCATACCGGAATGGCGAAAACGGTTGGCTTGCCATTGGGGATTGCAACTAAGTTAATTTTGGAAGATAAGATTGAATCCAGAGGCGTGATAATTCCGATTATAAAGGAACTCTATGAGCCAATTTTATCAGAACTAAGTGAAGATTTTGGGTTTGACTTTACGGAGTCTTGTGTATTAACACCTAGAGTATAGATTACAAATTTTGCCTAACCGCTATGGCCGCTATGGAGTCGGCAAGTAAACAAAGAAAACTATAGCGGACTTTGC
>CAZZML010000489.1:0-2796 GCA_964654735.1 uncultured Roseivirgaceae bacterium
GATGAGTTAGTAATAAATTTCAAAATACTGTCGTCCGGCTAAACTTAAATTTACCATTATCTATTTTTCGTTTTAAAAGCATTTTCCGTCCCGATGTTCGGGACAGATAAACGCAGAAATGCACCCAATTGTTACACAAGAACCATGAATAAAAATATCTCCCCAGACTGGCGCAGTTTTCTAACTTGTGCCATTGGCGAATTGGTACTTGAAAAAGTCTGTCTAACATGTACACTTCAATCAATATACTCTTTCTTAATTACCAAAGCAAGGTAGTCATTTTCAAGAGGCAGGTAGCCTTGCTCGTAACAGAAAAAATATTGCTTGCCTGTTTTAGTAGTATAAACATTAGTAAAATATGAAAAATCAAAACCTTCCTTTAGTAATTTTGTTTTACTCACTTTGCCTTTGCCGTTGGGGTTATGCGATTCGAGGATAGTTCGGTTTTTACGCAAAATTCCATTTACCTTTCTCATTAAATTATTCTTATCTCTACTACGTACATTATTATAAGCATTGCGGCATAAATCAGAGCAAAACTTTTTATCTGCCCTCCCAATAATTTTTTCTCCACATTCTAAACACCCTGTTGGTTCCATAATTTAATCGATTATTCGTTTACAAACATTTACAAACGAATATACGCATATACAAACACTTATCACACGACTAACATAAAAACTTGCCACCACCTTTGGAGAAATTATTTCATTCACTTAAACAAAATGAACATGAAAAATTTATCTAACAATGTACAGCTAATCGGTAACCTAGGCAACACACCTGAATTGAAAGAGTTTGACTCAGGCAAAAAAATGGTCAACTTCTCGCTTGCAACCACTGATCATTATGTAAACCAACAAGGGCAAAAAGTTAATGATACACAATGGCATAAAATTGTAGCTTGGGGTAAAAATGCCGAATTTATTAATAATTATGTGGACAAGGGAAATCGCGTGGCAGTATCAGGCAAGTTGATACATCGATCATACACTGATAAAGATAACCAAACACGCTATGTTACAGAAATAGTGCTAAATGAAATACTGATACTTACACCAAAGGTTGAAGCTGAAGCTGCTTAGTTTTAACAATTTTTCTCAATTATTTAATTAAGCCAATAGGATTATTCCTGTTGGCTTTTTTTTATGTAAGAATGTAAAACAATACATAAAAATGCACTTTGAAGCTAAACTATAAGGTTAATATAAATTATTTTCGTTTATTTGCGGCACTGCAATACCATCTATCATGAAAAAAATACTATTAGTTGCATCATTCATTGCTTGCATAACTACTAATTTAACGGCAAACTCTGCCACCAAAGAACTTCCCTCTGGCTATTTTATGGTACTCGCTGCCTATGCCCCTTCTGCCGAGAGTTATGCTATTAGATATGTAAACCATCTTAAGGAAAATGGCATTGAAGCAAACTACGGCTTCTCAAACAGTAAAAATTTAATATTTGTTTATTCGGCTACCTATACCTCCAGATCTGAAGCCATTAGTGCTATTAACTCAGAGAGAAAGCGAACAGGCGAACCGAAGGCTTGGGTTTATTCGTATAAGTCTCAAACCTTAGTTAACGAAGAAAAACCAGAAGATGTTCAGCCCATTCTACCAAATGGAGATACCAAAGAAACTAATACGGAGGAAGAACAAATCATCAAAACCGATACAGTTCAAACAGAAGAAACTGAGGCTACAGAAATAGAAGAAGAGGATTCTAACGATGAAACACCAATCTCGCATCAAGGAAAAACCTATTTATTTATAGAAGCCTATGACGCCAAAAGTGGAAAACCAATTGTTATAGATTTTAATGTTATAGATTTAGCCCGTCAAAAATTAATTGCTACTGCCCCTTCTCAAGGTTCGTTCGAACTAGCGGAGCCAACTAGTGCTTCAAAAATGATTCAAGTACAATCCAATGATATTGGGTGGCAAAAGCAGTCGTTTGACTTTAAGTATTACGAGCCTGTAACTGACCCTATGAGTATTTTCCTTGACAATTTAGGAGACACTACTTTTGTTAAGTTTGAGATGAATCCAATTCGAAAAGGAGAAGTCATCGTATTATACCAAGTGTTCTTTTATAAAGATGCTGCCATAATGATGAGTAAATCGGGATATGAGTTGGATCAAGTAGTTGAGCTTATGGAGAGTAATCCGAAGCTCAAAATTGCAATCCATGGACATACTAATGGTAAAGCGGCAGGAAAAATAATAGCGCTTAAAGATCAAGAAGATATTGATTTCTTTAATATAAATGGAGACCATAGAGAATTGGAAGGTACCGCTGTTAAACTTTCTACAGAAAGAGCTGGAATTGTTGGGCGATATCTTGAAAGTAAAGGTATAAGTACTGACCGCTATGAAGTGAAAGGTTGGGGAGGCAAAAAGATGTTATACGATAAGCATTCAAAACAGGCAAAATATAACGTGAGGGTAGAAATTGAGGTGGTTGAAGAATAAACCACTCATATAATTTTATTAGCTTGCTGTGTTAAAATAACGCTTTTTGAGCTGTATGAAACCTGCTATCATAATTCTTCTTTACTTTTAATTACAAATTTTTTTGATGATTATCGAAAGGGTGACGACCTTCGTGTGAGAAATTCACTTACCAAGGAAGTTATATTTCAGTCAGCCTATTATAATAAAGAAGGACAATCAATCTTATCGAAACCAGAAAGTATCGATGCATTTGTAACCTATATTGGTGGTGGGCTAGTGTGATGATTCCTAACCTGAATAATTCATGAATAATCTATTACGCATTCCAATTGCCAACCA
>CAZZML010000490.1:0-2790 GCA_964654735.1 uncultured Roseivirgaceae bacterium
GGTTTTAGTGGAATATATAAGCATTTTAGCTGTATTGTTTAGAACTTAGCCGATTTTATAAGCTTTCCCCTTTCATACGTTTCGGTAAGTATATGAGAGCCCGTAGGTAAATAGGTTTTCCATTCTCCTACCTTACGATTGCCTCCATATTGACCTACCTTATGCAAACTTCCATCTGCATAAAATTCCTTTGCCTCTCCATGTTTTTTGCCTGATTTGTAAGTGGTTATAGCTTTTGGCTTACCTGTATTATAAAATTCTTTTTCTATTCCAACTCGCTTATTTCCAATGTATGGAGTTTCTTTTCCTACTTGTCCATTTTTAAAATAGAAGGTGTGCAACCCATTTTCTAACCCATTTGTAAAGGTTGACTCTTCTTTAAGCTGACCATTTTCATGCCACCATTTTTGTGCTCCTTGAGGTTTCCCGTCAGCCGTATAAGTTTTTGATTTTTGTTGGCCATTTGCATAATACTTGGTAATGTCCGAGTCTTTTTCGTCATTGGAGTATTTACCTTCCATTTTAATGCTCCCATCCTTGTAGTACTCTGTGTTTTTGCCAATTTTAAAGCCTGTGGCATATTTAAATGTGTGCTTTAATTGTCCATTATCGTACCAAGCTAAGTTTTCACCATTAAGTTTGCCATTAACGAACTGCCCTTCAATAGTTTTTAACCCTTTGCTGTTATAGGTAGTAAATGAACCTGTTTTTTTGCCACTTTCATTAAGTGCCTCAGTATCTAATTGTCCATTAGGATGGTAGGTTTTAAAAAAGCCATTCAAGATACCATCTACATAATTTTCTTCTGATTTTAATGTACCTGTTTCGTAGTAGCTTTTTAGTGAACCATTTACTTTACCAGACACATAGGTCTGTTTTTTCTTTATGTTTCCATTTTCGTAGTACTCAATAATTTCCCCGTCAGGTTTTCCATTGCTAAACTCAGTAGTAGATTTTAGTTTACCACTTGAATAATACAATTTTAATATCCCATCAAGTTTATTATTTTTAAAACTACCTTCTTGTAAAATACCGCCTGTTTCATTGTAAATTTTTACCGACCCATTCTTATGGCCATCTACGAAATTAAGAGTTTGTTTAATAATGCCATTTTCATAATAAGAAGTAAAAGTTCCCGTTTTATCTCCACTTGTAAATTGCCCAATTATTTCTTTTTTGCCAGAAAAATAATATTTATGATACTCCCCATCAATTAAATTCTTGTTTCCGTTAATGGTGTTGTATTCTTCGTTTACATGTTGCTGCTCTTTATCGTAGTATGTTTTATAAGGCACTAAGTTTTGTGCAATTGAGCTAAACGAACTAATGATTGAGCTGAGAACTATTATATATTTAACCATAAATTAGAAAATTAAAAAAAGACAGGAATAACTTACAAGGTTGATTTCTGCCTTTTAAACTTAGTTTATTCTATTTTAAATTCTTTCAATTACAATGGCAGAAGCACCACCACCTCCATTGCAAATGCCTGCTGCTCCATAACGGGCACCTTTCTGCTTTAGTACACTGGTTAGCGTTGCAATAATTCTGGCACCGGATGCTCCTAATGGATGGCCTAACGCTACCGCACCTCCCAATGGGTTAACTTTTTCTGCATCAAGCCCCATTTCTTTATTATTGGCTAAGGCCACAGCAGAAAAAGCTTCGTTTATTTCGTAATACTCAATATCTTCTTGGGTTAAACCAGCATGGGCTATGGCTTTAGGTAAGGCTAATGAAGGAGCTGTTGTAAACCAAAGAGGATCTTGAGCTGCATCTGCGAAACCTGCAATTCGAGCGATTGGTTTAATGCCTAGTTCCTCTGCTTTTTCTTTGCTCATAAGCACTAAGGCCGAAGCACCATCATTTATCGTAGAAGCGTTAGCTGCGGTTACAGTTCCTTCCTTTGAAAAAACAGCTTTTAAGCTAGGTATTTTTTCAAATTTTACATTTTTATATTCTTCATCTTCCGATACAATAATGGGCTCACCTCTTCTTTGTGGAACTTCAACAGGAATAATTTCATCGTTGAAGGCTCCATTAGCCCACGAATCAGCAGACCGCTTATAAGAATTGATAGCATACTCATCTTGCTCTTCTCTTGTAATGTTCATTTCTTTGGCCGTGTTATCGGCACAGTTTCCCATCGGAAAATCATTATAAACTTCCCATAATCCATCTTTAGCAAGACCATCCACTAACTCTCCATTTCCATACTTATAACCATAGCGAGCTTTCGGGATATAATAAGGGATATTAGACATGCTTTCCATTCCCCCAGCTACTACCACATCGTTTAATCCAAGCATAATACCTTGTGCACCTAGCATTACGGCTTTCATACCGGAAGCACACACTTTGTTAATAGTTGTACAAGGTACATTTGTACCAATACCTGCTCCAATAGAGGCTTGACGTGCTGGTGCCTGACCCAAATTGGCGGAAATTACATTTCCCATTAAAACTTCATCCACTTCTTTGGAGTCAACTTTGGCCTTAGCCAATGCTCCTTTAATGGCAATTGACCCTAATTGTATAGCAGTGAGTGACGATAGACTTCCGCCAAAGCTTCCGATTGGAGTTCTTACGGCAGAAACAATATATACTTCTTTCATATTTTATTAATTTGAGCCTGTTTTCTTGAAATTTAACAGGCAATACTTGATTGATAATTTCAAGCAAATTTAAACAGAACGAAGGATTTTATTGTTCTACTACTCCTACAATTTGAGACTAATTTAGCCTGATTAATTCATGAATATTTGTTATGAGCATTTTAAGTGTCTGCCA
>CAZZML010000491.1:0-2789 GCA_964654735.1 uncultured Roseivirgaceae bacterium
CTAGCATTGATTTGTACTTTATGATGTTCAAGTTTTTTTTAAATTCCAATCTTTCCATACCTGTTTATTTAGTGTAAGTTTTTCAGAAAGCCCTAATTATTGATTAAATTTAAGGTATGGCAAGCAATCAGCCCAGCTGTTTCCGTTCGTAAACGACTTGAGCCAAGGCTCACTTTTTTGAATCCTTTCTCTAAGGCTAACTCAAGTTCTTCTTCGTTAAAATCGCCCTCAGGGCCTATTAAAACAATTGAATTTTCATTAATTTGTGCAACATTCTTTAAATGGTAAGGATTATCAAAATCAACATAGGCAATGTATTTTGATTGTTTTTCAGGAATATGGCTAATCAAACTTGGCAAATCTTGGTAAAGTTTTACCAAAGGCAATTGGTATTTTAACGATTGTTTCATGGCAGAAACTGCCTTTTTCTGCATTCGCTCTAAATTGATATTTTTTCGTTCGGAATGGCGACCAAAAAAGAAGCTTATTTCATCCACGCCAATTTCAATAGCTTTTTCTAAAAACCACTCGGTTCTTTCAATTTGTTTGGTAGGTGCAATGCCTATATGAATATAGTAGGGGAGTTCCTCTTTGCGTTGGTGGGCAACTACATCAAAACAGGTTTTTTTAGGATGAGCTTCTGTTATTCTAACTTTAAACTTTGTGCCAGTTCCATCCACAACATCCAACCTGTCTCCAACGGTATGCCGGAGAACTTTAATGCAATGTTTCGACTCTTCTTCGGTTAAGAAGTGAGAACCTTTCAAGATATCGGGCTGGTAGAATAGTTTCATTATTCGTTTGCATGCAACTGATTTACTAAATCTATGTATTGCTCCATAGCAGATTCTGCTGAAGTTTCTTTAATAGCTTCCCAGGCATCGTACTTAGCCGCACCTTTAAAATCAAACCCTCCGGGTCGTTCTCCTGCTATATCTCCTTCAGTTGCTTGTTTAAAAAGGCTGTATAATTTTAGCAAATCTTCATTACTTGGCCGTTTGGTTAACTCTTTTGATTGTACTACTGCGTTATCAAACTCCTCTTTTGTTGCCATAATTTTTCGTATAAAAAAAGTTACTGTCATCCGAGTAAAAATCTAACATTAAGAATATCTTAGAAAGACACCCCCTATAGTCCCCTCAAGGGGACATCTGATCGAATCTCCCCTTGAGGGGAGAAAAAGAGGGGTGTTTTTAGAAAATGATAAAAATCGCTTTAAATTCATCATAAACCGCCTTTTTTAGGTCAAATTTTAATTACTCGGATGAGAGTAAAAAAAAGTTGTTGAGTTGCCAAAAACATGACCATTCAACAACTTACTTCTTAGTTAAATCAAATTGTCCTATCTTTTGTTCATAGGCACATAACCTCTTTCGTTACTGCCCATATATACCTGCCGAGGACGACCAATTGGCTCTCCGTTTTCTCTCATTTCTTTCCACTGAGCAATCCAGCCTGGTAAACGACCAAGTGCAAACATTACTGTAAACATTTCGGTAGGAATACCCAATGCACGGTAAATAATACCTGAGTAAAAATCCACATTTGGGTACAGTTTTCTTTCTACAAAATAAGGGTCTCGTAACGCTTCTTCTTCGAGCCCTTTAGCTATATCTAATATAGGGTCGTTAACCCCTAACTTGGCTAATACATCATCAGCTGCTTTTTTGATAATTTTAGCACGAGGGTCAAAGTTCTTATATACTCTGTGGCCAAAACCCATTAAACGGAAAGGATCATTTTTGTCTTTTGCTTTGGCCATCCACTTAGCGGTATCACCTCCATCTGCTTGAATTTGCTCTAACATTTCGATTACTGCCTGATTGGCACCACCGTGCAGCGGCCCCCAAAGAGCGCAAACACCAGCCGAAATAGAGGCGTACAAACTTGCATGAGATGACCCAACCACTCTAACTGTGGCTGTAGAACAGTTTTGTTCATGGTCCGCGTGTAAAATCAATAATTGATCTAGTGCTTTTGCTACTACCGGGTCAACTTCATAATCTTCTACGGGTAAACCAAACATCATTTTCAAGAAATTAGAGGTGTAATCTAATTTATTATCTGGGTACATTACAGGATGCCCCATTTCGTTTTTAAAGGCCCAGGCAGCAAAGGTTGGCAGTTTAGCCAACAGCCTAATTATACTTAAATCAACCTCGTTTGCTGATCTATTAGGGTCTAATGACTCTGGGTAGAAAGCTGTAAGCGAAGTAACCAAAGAGGAAAGAACGCCCATAGGGTGAGCTGCCGAAGGAAAACCATCCAAAATTTTCTTAATATCCTCGTGAACGAGTGTATGACGGCTAATTTCAGTTTTAAAATGTTCCAATGTTTTTTGATCTGGCAATTCGCCATAAATAAGTAGGTATGCAACCTCTAAAAATGAAGACTTTTCAGCAAGTTCTTCGATTGTATAACCTCTATATCTAAGTATTCCTTTTTCACCATCTAAAAACGTGATAGCACTTTTTGTAGATCCTGTATTTTTAAAACCAGGGTCGATTGTAATTACACCACTCTGACCTCTGAATTTGCCAATGTCAATGGCAACCTCATCTTCAGTTCCTTCGATTACGGGCAACTCATAGGTTTGTCCATTTATTTTAATTTCTGCTGAATTTGACATAATAAAAAATTGATTTTTTGCGCATTTTAATAAAAATGCAATTTAGCATTTATTGCGCTCATTTAAAAGGGTTTCGAACACTCAAAATCATAAATTATTGGATTAAACCCGCTTTATGCAATAGGGTTCGTAATGAGAATGCAAACTGCAATAAATCAGG
>CAZZML010000492.1:0-2785 GCA_964654735.1 uncultured Roseivirgaceae bacterium
GAGGACGCAAGCAATTAATAGAGGTGTCCCTTAATCAGATTAAAAATAATTTCAGCTTAACCGACACAAGAGGGTTGACACGACACTGGTGTTTGTAGTTGTTGAGCTTCAGAAAGCAATGAAAGCGTAATTACCACCAATTCAAGCTATTTTAATAGAATCCATAACAGCTATTTTTGGAGGAGTAATCAGAGATATATTGAGCAATGAAATACCTCTTATTTTTAGAAAAGAAATGTATGCTACGGCATGCATTATTGGAGGCATTTTTTATTTACTCATGGGTTACCTTAGCAGCCCTTTATGGGTTACATCAGTATCAACTATGTTAATCGTCATCGTGTTTAGAATAATTTCGATAAAATTAAAATTATCTTATCTCGTACTAAGCGAAAGAGATTGATATTGAATAGTTAGTTTAAATTAAAATTTAGGACTATTTTTAGCGGTTTATGAATAGAAAAAAGCAAATTTTAGTTGGAGTTTTTGCTGTAATTTTAATGTTAACAAACTCTTTTGGGTTTGTGCTTGCGCAGCCATCTTATCAAAATGCAGGAAATCAAACAGTACAGCAAAACACAGGCCCAGTTGCCCAATCTGTTATAGCAAATTGGGCAACTAATATAACAGCCGTAACCCCTCAATTTAATGTTACTTCCCTAAGCTTAAATGGTTCTCTTCAATTTGAAGTTGGTGGAAACCCAGCAGTAGATCCTGTATCGGGAGATTTAACATTTACGCTTACACCAAATACAAGTGGGTTTGCTACTTTTAATGTAGAATTAGAAGACCAAAACGATGACGATGGCTTAACATTTGGTATATCTACTAGATTAGATGTTGAATTTATAAATGGAGCACCCGATTTTGTGGTTGACCCTAGTTTATTAAATTTAACTTACGATGAAAAATCAGGCCCAATAGCAATTAATGGTTGGGCAACCAGTATCTCTCCCGACATAAACCCTGCGGGCAATGGGCAAACTGTAAATTTTGTTACAACTATCATAAACCAATCAGCTTTTATTAGTTTCAATGCTTTCCCTAACGTAGATCAATTCGGTAATTTCACTTTTGAATTAACCGATAAAGCAAATGGAACAATTGATTTAGAAATTTACTTAAAGGATAATGTCGCCAATTCTCCTCCTCCAAATGAGAATAAAAGTAGCATCGTAAATGTAACAATAACCATTAACCCTATAAATGATGCGCCTACTTTTACAGGAGGTACAAATATTATTGTTGATGAACATTCTGGGCCTTACACTACACCTTGGGCTACAAACCAAAGTGCTGGAGCTCCAGACGAAGATATTTCACAACAATTAACTTTTGTGTTAACCGAAAAAGAAAGGAATGGAAATATAGATTTTATTGTACCACCATCAATTGACTCAAACGGCAATATTAGTTTTGAGGCAATACCTCATTATAATGGCTACGTAGTATATGAACTTTTTTTGCAAGATGATGGTGTAAATGCACCTGCACCCAGTACCAATACAAGTAATATACAGGCTTTTATCATAACCGTAAACTACATTAACGACCCTCCCACTTACGATAGAGGATTGGATATTACGGTAGATGAAGGTGGTCTTGTATCTACTTTCGGAAATTGGGCAACTAATATATCACCTGGGTTATCCCCCAATGAACAAAGTCAAGAACTTCACTTTACAATTAATTTTTCTCAAGTAACAGGCACACTTGCCTTTTTGGTTGCTCCGCAAATAAGCCCTGATGGAACACTCACATTTAGAACAACTGAGCACACCCATGGTGAAGCCATTTTCGATGTATTTTTAACTGATGATGGTGATTTAGTATTGCCTCATAAAAACACAAGTGATGTAATTCAATTAACAGTAACTGTTACTCCTGTTAACTTTCCACCTGATGACATTTTATTAAGCAACCAATCTCTACTTGAACTGAAAGAACCGGGAGTTGAAATTGGAGAGTTTTCTACCTCTGATCTAGATCCGGAAGATACACATAACTATGCTTTGGTGGTCGGTGACGGAAGCCAAGGAAATGAGTTCTTTACAATTAATGGAAATAAGTTGGTTTCTACCGTCTCCTTTAGTTGGGATGAAACCGACATGCATTCTATTAGAGTAAAATCTTCGGATGGAGAGTTTTCAATTGAAAAAGTATTTGAGATTACCATTCTTAAACTTATTGAAGGAATAAAATTTGCAAATGCCATTACACCTAATGGTGATGGACAAAACGACACTTGGGAAATTGAAGATATTGACGCATTTCCTGATGCCCTTGTAAATATTTACGATAAAGCAGGTTTGCCAGTTTACAAATCTAGTGGCGGTTACACACCTTGGGATGGCACTACCTTAAATGGAAAACAATTACCTATGGGCTCTTATTATTATATTATAGATTTACGTGATGGATCGCCAATTTATCAAGGCACATTAACCATAATTTTATAGAATGCAGCTTTTATTAAAACCAACTACCTATCGACTTTTACTGGTAATTATTGCTATTCTCTTTCAATCTAACAGTTGGGCTCAAATTGATTATCGTTTTACTCAGTTTTACCAAAACCCGCTACCCGTAAATCCTGCCTTTGCCGGCATTGAAGATTTTGTTGACATTAAAGTTGGCTACAGAACTCAATGGGCTGGATTTGACAATAGCCCAACCCATCTTTTTGCTTCGGCAAATATGGCCTTTAAGCTTAGTGGTGGCAACAAATATAAAAACCGTGGAGTTAGGTTATATGAACCTGAAGCTTATAGCTCTATTGAAAGGG
>CAZZML010000493.1:0-2782 GCA_964654735.1 uncultured Roseivirgaceae bacterium
AACATGTCCATATTAGATAATACAAAAATGCTGTCCTAGTTAGAACTTAGCCAATAGGCTATAAAGTAAAAAATCCTCCGAACTGATAGCAATTAAGTCTATCGCTCGAAGGATTTTACTTCTATTAGTTGGCTTGTTGACTCTAAAGTAGATGGTTGAATGACCATTCCCATATCCATTTCGATGAGTTGCTGATTTAGCCGATAAGTGGCTTAAATTTAGAGTTGGGCAATTTTCTTAATTATCTTCAAACTGCTTTTCTAACGCACCACGTTCTTCTAAATCGTGTACAATTTGTTTGTTTAAAGGGGTTTCTTTAATCACATTATAATTTTCCCAAAACCCTTTATTATAATTTTTGTGCTGGTATTGCAGCCCATAACGCTTCATTTTTTTTGCGCTAGAAACCCAACTAGGGTCTTCAGTATTAATATTATTGATTAATAGTTCTTGAAATAATTGTGTAGTTTGGTCAGGTTTGCCCGTTTCAGCATTCATCCACACATTTTTGTATTGTGTTTTTATATACTTCAAATACAATTTTTTATTATGAAGCTCGAACTCAATTAGCTTATCTAACCGCATTACATTATGCATTAATTTTCTGCTTCGCTTATAATTAAATATAGGCTCTATGCCATTGCCATAACCAAATTCGAGCCTCAGTATTCCATACGTTATTGGGTCTATAAATATTTTAAGGTCGTAACCCGGTTGGTTTATAAATACAAGGTAGAGTGGCTTATTGTCAGACCCGATGACCGTTTTGCGTTGCAATAGTTGATAAAACAATGGTTCATCATTAAACGATCTGTATTTAATCACATTGTCAAGCAGTAAATCTTCGAGCAAATTATACTCTTCAAAATACTTGGCATAGGCAAAGCCATAATCGTAACTTTTTCTAATCTCCTTAATAGCTACACGTTCTCTAACCTTTGTATAATCTTTTGGTGCTTCATAATCTTTATCATAAATGGTTATGGCAGCTTCTAGTAGTGAAACATACTTGCCACCCACCATTTTTACATCTCTATAAAAACCATCCATTTCTACAGGTTCCATAGGGTAATTTTTGGTAATTCTATTAATGGCAATTTTAAATATATCTCCTGCAGATAGGGAATCAACAACCACTACTTCACTTAAAACAGTTAAGCTTTTATTTAGTTTAAACTCAATTACACTTTCGGCTTTTGTAACAGGAGCAATATAGCTTTCATAACCAATCATACTAATCAGAAAAGTTTCTGCAGCATACTCCCCAGGAATATGAAAATCAAATTCTCCTTTAGTATTCGAAATAGTGCCAATAGCTAGGCCTCTTAGTCCAATGGTTGCATAGATTAGCACCTCGCCTGTTTCTTTATCGGTTACCCTGCCAGACACCGTAATTGTTTTTTGTTGTGCCAATAGGCTCGTAGCAACAAATGATAATACAAGCACAAAAAATAGGTTTCGCATAAATTACTTATTTTGGAGGCTAAATAGTGTTCGTCTAAAAAGTAGGTGTTTGATTCAGACCCGGATAGCTATCGGGTCGCTATCAAGGCTTGCAAAGTCAAAAAAAACGGAGTCCCGATATTCGGGATGAGTATTTTTTTGACAAGTATAACGAAGATAGCGGACTTTATGGACAGACACTTAAATAACATAAACTATAACAGTTATCACAATACCTTTAACTTTGGTAGCCAACAATAACATAATTTGCTAAAGCATATTTCCATATCAACTATTTGGGGCAAAGCGTTTTTAATTCTTTGCCTATGGTTTACCTTAATATTTGGCATTGGGGTTACGTTTCAATATTTAATGTTCAGGCCATTTCCATCAACCATTATTAATGGAATTCTTTTAAATATTTCGGTTTGCGCAATGGCATGGGTAGCTTGGCAATGGTCTTCAATATTGTTTAAACGAAGAATAATAGTGCAAATTGTTGGACATTCATTTGGCCTCATTATCTCTTTTATAATTTTGGCTTCGGTTAGTTATTTTTTCGAGTATTATTTAGATGATTTTACATCTTTTGAAGAATGGCAAGAATATTTACAAGTTCAACTTGGGGTAGCATCTATGCAATATAACCTACAGTATGTTACAGCCATTACTGTTTATTATATTATTAGGTATATTGAAACCATAAAACAAAATGAACAAGACAAAACAGATTTGGCCATTGCAAACAACCAAATGCAAATGTCTTTGTTAAAGTCGCAGATTAACCCACATTTTTTGTTTAATACACTAAACAGTATTAGTACGTTAATGGGTACAGATAAAATAAAAGCTAGAGAAATGATGTCCATGTTGTCTGAAGTTATCCGTTATGCACTAGATTCCAACGATCAGCCCTCGATTTCCTTAGCTGAAGAAATTAGTTTTATTCGTAATTATATTAGTATTCAGCAAGTTCGTTTTGGAGAGAGACTAATTTACACAGAAGACATTGAGGGAGGCTGCTTAGGGATTGAATTACCGCCTATGGTATTGCAACCATTGGTCGAAAATTCGGTAAAGCATGGCATTTCTCCTAAGGAGGATGGAGGCACAATTACACTATCTATTCATAAAAAAGAGGAGGTTGTCTATTTTGAAATTAGGGATGATGGTGTTGGAATTAATAATAATTCGCAATACGAAACAAGCAGTTCGGGCGTTGGCTTAAAAAACTCGAATGAGCGACTCATAAATATGTTTAATTATAAATCAAGATTAAAAACCAATGCTTCTGAAGATGGCTATTCTGTAAATTTTGAAATTCCATGGAAAAAACAAT